>JAITVB010000189.1 GCA_031286025.1 Rikenellaceae bacterium | reverse complement strand
CGACGATCAGACGGGCGTTCTTCCGGGATTGAAAACAATCGACTCGGCCTTTTTGAAACTTTCCGCGGTGTTCCCGAAAGCGGGCGAATTAGCCGAACGGATAAAAAGCGCCGCTCTCGAACTGAAAGATATCGCCGCCGAGATTGCGGCCGAGGCCGAGCGCGTCGGGCTCGACCCCGAAAAACTGGAACGCACCGAGCAACGTCTCGACCTGCTCTACTCCCTGCAACAAAAACACCGTGTATCCGATGTTGCGGATTTGATCGTCTTTCACGAGGATATTCTGAGCCGACTGGCCCGTAGCGAGGGCTTTGATGCACGTATCGGCGAACTCGAAACCGAAATTTCCCGGTTGCAATCCTCGGCTGCGAAGAACGCGGAAAAAATTTCGAAAAACCGGCAAGCCGTTTCCGGTAAAGTCGAAAAACATGTGGCGGAAATCTGCGCTCAACTGGGGATGCCCAACGTACGCTTTTCCGTCGAAGTGACGCTCGACGGCGAACTCGGGATCGACGGTACGAACAGCGTGCGGTTTCTCTTCACGGCCAACAAGAATGCGCCGCTACAACCCGTCGAACAGGTCGCCTCGGGCGGCGAGATGTCGCGTCTGATGTTGGCCCTCAAGTCGTTGGTGGCTCGCCACCGCCAACTGCCGACGCTTATTTTCGACGAAATCGACACCGGCATCTCGGGCGAAATCGCCCACCGCACGGGCGAGATCATCCGGGGTTTGGCCACCCACCTGCAAGTGATCAACATCACCCACCTGCCCCAAGTGGCTAGCAAAGGCGATCACCACTACCTTGTTTATAAGGAAGAAGACGCTCGCGCCACCAACATCCGCATCCGCCTCCTGACCACCGAGGAGCGCGTCATGGAAATCGCCAAAATGCTCAGCGGCAGTGCAGTAAGCAGTGCCGCCATGGAACAGGCCCGCTTGTTGTTACGCCAGAAATAAAATTTACCACCCGTCCAAAACGAAGACCCGCCTTATGGAAAAACTCGCTATCGGTATCGACATCGGAGGCACCAACTCGAAGTTCGGCCTGGTCACCGCCGATGGCCGCGTTGTGGCTCAGGGCAGCCTTCCGACACAGCATTATCCCGATTTCGACCGCTATGTCGAAGAGTTAAGCGTCGCCATCCGGCAGTTAGTCGAAAAAGCCGCCCCCGGCGCCCCGATCGAAGGCGTGGGCGTCGGCGCCCCCAACGCCAGTTTCTTTAACGGCACGATCGAAAACGCCGCGAACCTGCCCTGGAAAGGCATCGTCCCGTTTATCGAAAAGCTCAGCCCCTACTTTCCGGAGTGCCCGATGTTCGTCACCAACGACGCCAAAGCCGCCACCATCGGTGAAATGGTTTACGGCAATGCCCGTGGAATGAGCGATTTCATTGTCATCACCCTCGGCACAGGCCTCGGCAGCGGATTCGTCGTCGGTGGAAAACTCGTCCTCGGCCATCGGAGTTTTGCCGGTGAACTGGGGCACACCATAATCAACCCGGGTGGACGTGTCTGCGGCTGTGGACGCCACGGATGCCTCGAAACCTACGTCTCGGCCACCGGCATCTGCCGCACCGTCTTCAATCTTCTCGCCGACCACACCGAAGCCAGTGAATTCCGCGGCATCCCGTTCAACGACCTCACTTCAGAAAAGATCACCCAAGCCGCTCTCGCCGGCGACCCCTTCGCCATCGAAGCCTATGAATACACCGGCAAAATACTCGGTGAAAGTTTAGCCAATGCCGTCACCGTCACCGACCCCGAAGCCGTCTTCCTTTTCGGCGGCCTCGCCAAAGCCGGGAAATACATCTTCGAACCCACCGGGCGACATCTCAACGCCAACCTCCACCCCAACTACAAAAACCGCGTAAAACTTCTTCCCTCCGGCATCGACGGCATGAACGCCGCCATCCTCGGCGCTTCGGCATCGATTTGGCATAACGCACATTGACCGCCCGTCGTCGGGCTTGTCGAAAAGGACGTCCCATGTGCTTGTCAGCCTGTGAAGTTACCCTCTCAGGTAATCCCGTCGTCGTCAAAACCGCCATGTGAAGCGCATGGGTACGCTCTCCTCCCTTTGGAATTTTGCCGTTTTTTTCGTATACACTCACTTAATCGTGTGAATTTTGCATTCATGTGAAAAAAAACGAAATAAATTTTATAACTTTTCGAAAATTATCTCATCTTTGCTTTGCGATAAACAATATCCTTACATTATACGGAGTTTTGCCGCACAGCGTTTTTGACCCGCCATAAACCAAATAAATTTATTAACTCAAATGTTCTTTTATGAAGTGTAAACTTGACCTAACAAAGGGTTTTGCGCTTTTCATCATTTGCTTTCTCTCAGGAGGAAGTCTTTGGGCGCAAAGCAAGACGGTACAGGGAACGGTTACGGATGCCGCCGGCCCGGTCGTCGGAGCATCGGTAACGGTGCAAGGGACCACGACGGGGGTGACGACCACCGCGAACGGTACTTACTCGATCCGCGTCCCCAACAACGACGCCGTATTGGAATTCAACTTCGTCGGTTATGAAACCATTTCGATGCCTGTGGGCGACAAAACGACGATCGACGTGGTGATGAACGAAGACGCCCAACTGATCGACGACGTGGTGGTGATCGGCTATCAGACCATCCGGCGCAAGGATCTGACCGGATCGGTCGCTTCGGTGGCCGGGAAGGAGATTGCCACGGCACCGGTTTCGAACGTTGCCATGGCCTTGCAAGGCAAGTTGGCGGGCGTGAACGTCACCTCGCAGGACGGACGCCCCGACGCCAAGATCTCCATCCGTGTACGCGGGGGCGGGTCAATCTCCCAGAGCAACGAGCCGCTGATCCTGATCGACGGTGTTGCCGTCAACTCGTTGACCGACATTCCCTCGGCCCAGATCGAAAGCATCGACGTGCTGAAAGACGCTTCGTCGACGGCCATTTACGGCGCCCGGGGGGCCAACGGCGTAATCCTCGTGACGACCAAAGGGGCGAAACAGGGCGACGTGACGGTCAGTTACAACGGTTACGCGAAATTCAACACCCCGACCAAGTATCTGGACGCCATGGATCCGTATGACTACATACGCTATGTGTGGGCCAATGCGGCGGCCAACGGAGATGCCTACAAAACGTCGGTCGAAAGGCTTTTTGGCCTTGGGGCCTACCAAGGCAGCACCGGCAACGCGGGCGGGATCGAAAGTTATCGCAACACACCCCGGCACGACATGCAGAAAGATATCTACAACGGATCTTTCTCGCACAACCAGGACATCTCCGTTGCGGGCGGTACGGATAAGACCAGTGTGCGCTTTTCGCTCAACTACATGGACGAAGAGGGGATGAAGGTCAACTCTTATTCCAAACGCGCTAATATGTCGCTGAAGGTGAGCCAACAGTTGTTCAAGAATGTCGACCTGAGTCTGGATACGCGCTATGTGAATATGAACGACATGGGGAACGAAGGCACCAGTTCGGGCGCCGGTTCCATCCTTTCCTACGCTTACCGTTTCCGCCCGATCGCGACGAGTGACATCAAGGGCGACGTGGGCGCGCTCCGCGGAACCAACATCGAGTCGTATGCCAAAAACAGCATGTGGGACACGTTCAGCCCCGCGGCCCGCGCTTCCGACTATTATCCGCAACGGGTTCGCGACAACATCGTGGGAACGTTGTCCCTGAATTGGAAAATGATCGAAGGTCTGACCTATCATACCGATCTGACATTGAGCAAGACCTGGAACAACAACAAGACCTGGTCGGGCGCGGTGTACAACGACTACCTCGACGCCTTGGGCAATAAACTGTATGCCGGCAACGCCGACTACGACAAAAGATCGGAGTGGGCCCTGCGTTGGACGAACACGTTGAACTATGACCGCACCTTTGGCGAGATACACCGCGTGGGCGTCATGGCCGGCCAGGAGGTCACCGATTCCGGTGGAGAAGGTTTACGGATCCGGGCCAACTATTTCCCTTCGAACTTCTCCAAGAAGAACGCTTTCGCCATGATCAACCAATACGATACGCTCGACGGCAAAAACTCGGCGAGCATATCTTCGAGTTCGAGCATTCCCAACCGGATCATTTCGTTGTTCGGCCGGGCCAACTACACGTTCAAGGACCGCTATCTGTTCACCTTCACTTTCCGTGCCGACGGTTCGTCGAAGTTCGCCCCGAGCAACCGTTGGGGGTATTTTCCGGCCGGTGCTCTCGCCTGGCGCGTATCGGAAGAACCGTTCATGGCAGCTGCGCAAAACTGGTTGGACAACCTGAAACTGC
>JAITVB010000178.1 GCA_031286025.1 Rikenellaceae bacterium | reverse complement strand
CTCCAAAATCCGGTTCGACGGTCCCAGATACACCGCCCAAAATTCCTCGTGGGGCAATCCCGCCAACAACGGCTTAAACAGCGCCACCACCTCGTCGTTGCTCGACACGTTTTCGATCGCCAACGCCTCTTCGGCTTTCCGCCGCCGCCCCAGTTCCATCGCAGCCGCGATCACCGCCGCCCGCCCGAGGCTCATGCCCCGCACCATCCGCAACTCGGAAAGCCCCGCCAACGAAAGTTCGGTCAACGAACCATTGTGTCGCGCCAGTAACTCGCGAGCTATCTCCAACGCGGAAAAATCTTTTCCTCCGTTGCGAATCACCACGCTCAGCAATTCGTCGTCGGTGAGAGCTCCGGCCCCGCGCGCCAACAACTTTTCGCGCACGGCAGCATCGCCTTCCTCTCCGTTTGTCGGGAGAGGGAGGCGGTTCTTTTCAAAGGCGGAAGATCTCATAGCTGAAGACAAGATGAAAAAACCGGACAAACGAGCCCGGCACAAACGAATCAGGAGGGTAATTTGCTCCCGGGCGACAGGATGTGTTCGGCCGGAATGTTGTCATTTACAACTGTGTTCTTTCGTTTTTTGAGGATCGAAAGCGCCTGTTGCGCCGCCATCTGTTCAGCCTCTTTTTTTGAGGATCCCTCGCCGTCGCCCAATGCGAGGCCGTCGACCGCGGCCGTGCACACAAACGATGGATGGTGGTCGCTCACCCGCGGCGACGGATGGGTCGAGAAGACCAACTCGCTCCGGTGTTTCTGACACCACTCGATCAGGCGGCTCTTGTAGTCGTTCTCCTCCTGCATTATTTTGTGGAGGTTGACGTTTTTTCGGAGAATATTATTGATTACCAATCGGTTTACAAAGTCATAGCCCTTGTCGAGGTACATCGCGCCGATCATCGCCTCCAAGGCGTCGCCGTAGAGATGCTTTTGAATGTGGTTGTTGCTGTACTGGACGATGATGTGCTTGTCGAGGCCGATGTGCAGGGCGATTTCGTTCAACGACACGCGGCTGACGATCTTCGAACGCATTTGGGTCAGAACCCCTTCGTTCTTGTCCGGAAACTCGATGAATAGAAAGTCGGACACGATCGATTCGAGGATCGCGTCGCCCAGAAATTCGAGGCGTTCGTTGTTGATCGCAGAACCGTCATCGAGAACGACCGAGGCCGACCGGTGGATCAGCGCCAGTTTGTACAGGTCGATGTTGTGGGGAGTGAAGCCGAAAAGTGTTTTCAGCAGGGCATAATACTTCCTGTCACCGCTTGCGCGGCATTTGAACCAACGAAGTATCGGTATGCGCACGACAAAAAATTTAGATCTTTCCGAACACCACCGATGCGTTGTGTCCGCCGAAGCCGAAAGTATTGCTCAACACGTAGTTGACGTCGCGCTTTTGCGCTTTGTTCAGCGTGAGGTTCAACTTGGCGTCGATCTGCGGATCGAGGTTCCGAACGTTGATCGTCGGGGGAATCACGCCACGCACGATGGCCATGATCGACGACTGCGCTTCGATCGCGCCGGCGGCACCCAACAGGTGTCCGGTCATCGACTTGGTGGCGCTGATGTTCATCGTGTAGGCATGTTCGCCGAACAGGGTCTGGATACCCGTCAACTCGGCCGGATCGCCGACCGGCGTCGAAGTCCCGTGGGTGTTGACGCAGTCGATTTGTTCCGGGGTCAAGCCGGCGTCCTTGATCGCGCCGGCCATCGATTTGCGGTTGCCGAGTCCTTCCGGGTGGGGGGCGGTGAGGTGGTAGGCGTCGCCGCTCATCCCGCCGCCGCATACCTCGGCATAGATTTTTGCCCCGCGGGATTTGGCGTGCTCATACTCTTCGAGGATAAGGGCGCCGGCCCCCTCGCCGATAACGAAACCATCGCGGTCCACATCGAACGGGCGCGAGGCGGTCGTCGGGGCGTCGTTGCGGGTAGAAAGCGCCTGCATGGCATTGAAACCACCCACCCCCGGAGGGTTGATCGAGGCTTCCGAGCCGCCGGCGATGATGATGTCCGCGCGTCCGAGGCGGATGGCGGTCATCGCGTCGATCATCGCGTGGTTCGACGATGCGCATGCCGATACCGTACAGTAGTTCGGTCCGCGGAACCCATAGGCCATCGAGATATGGCCCGCCGCGATGTCGGCGATCATTCTGGGGATGAAGAAAGGGTTGAATCGAGGGGTGAAACCACCCTCGACAAAACCCTTAACCTCCTGGTAGAATGTTTCCAATCCGCCGATCCCCGAACCCCAGATCACACCCGCCATGTCGCGGTCGACCTTTTCCACCTCAAGGCCCGAGTCTTCCATCGCCTGTTTCACGGCAACCAGTGCATACTGGGTGAACAGATCGAGTTTTCTCGCTTCCTTGCGGTCGAAGTGGTTGTTGGGGTCGTAGTTCTTTACTTCGCAGGCAAACCTTGTCTTGAAGTCCGATGCGTCGAAATGGGTGATCGCACCGGCCCCGCTCACGCCTTTTTCCAGGTTGTCGAAATATTCCTCGATCGTGTTACCGAGGGGGTTAATCGTTCCCAGTCCGGTCACGACAACTCGTCTCATCTCCATAAAATCTTACGAATGTGGGGTTAACAAAATTTGCCTGTACGGCGGAAAGAACTTATTTCTTTTTGGCTTCGATATAGCTGATGGCGTCGCCAACCGAGGTGATCTTTTCAGCGTCTTCGTCCGGGATCGAGATCTCGAATTCTTTTACAAATTCCATGATCAGCTCAACGGTGTCCAACGAGTCAGCGCCGAGGTCGTTCGTGAAACTGGCCGCAGGCACTACTTCGGCAGCGTCAACACCCAGTTTGTCAACTACGATCTCTACTACTTTCGACGAAATTTCCGACATAACTTTAAATTTTAGTTTGACAATTATTTACGTTTGGTTACTTCCCAAAATGATACCCACCCTGAAAAAGCTTTTCTTCCGCAGCGGAATTTTCTGCAAAAGTAAAACAAATTCCATTAACTTTGGCATCTAAACCAAGAATTTTTATCCCGTGATGCACATATGTGTCGGATAATTTGCTAAAAATGAAAAATATAGCAATTTTTGCCTCAGGTTCGGGGAGCAATGCCGAACAGATCATCCGTCGTTTCGAACACTCGCCCCTGGCGCGTGTGGCGGTGGTGTTGGCCAACCGGCCCGACGCCCTTGTACTGGAACGCGCGGTGCGGCTAAACGTCCCGGCCGAAGTCTTCTCACGCGAGGATTTTTATGACAACGGTCGTGTAACCGCCCTTTTACGGCAATACAGGGTCGATTACATCGTGTTGGCCGGTTTCTTGTGGTTGGTGCCCGAGGGGTTGGTGCGTGACTATCCGGGGCGTATCGTCAACATCCACCCGGCGCTGTTGCCCAAGTACGGCGGCAAGGGAATGTACGGCTACCGTGTTCACCGCGCCGTGATCGAATCGGGCGACCGCGAATCGGGCATCACCATCCACCGCGTGAACGAGGTTTACGACAGCGGCGACATTTTGTTGCAGGAGACCGTCGAAGTCACCCCGGAAGACACTCCAGACAGCCTGGCCGCGAAGATCCATGCCCTCGAACATGAATTCTACCCGTGGGTAGTCGAACGCGAAATTTCAAAAATCTGACCTGTTATCAAAAGATGTAAATCGATCGGGCATGACTTTCGCGTGATAAGGGCGAAGTCGGACAAAATCTTCGAAAACGCAAATCACCTACCGATATGAAACTCTTACTGATCAGCAACTCCACCAACGCGGGCGAAGCCTATCTCGCCCATCCGAAAGAACAGATCGGCAAATTTTTGAAGGGCGTGCGCCACGTAGCCTTCGTGCCCTATGCCGCGGTCACTCTTTCGTATGACGAATATGAAGAAAAAGTTCGGAAACGCTTCCTTGATTTCGACATCGGGGTCGACTCGATCCACCACACGGACGATCCGGCCGGAGCGTTGCGTGCGGCCGAAGCCATTGTCGTGGGTGGCGGAAACACGTTTTATTTGTTGAAGCAGTTGCAGGATTTGGGACTGGTTGACGTGATCCGCGAGCGCGTGTCGGAAGGAGTGCCATTCGTCGGTTGGAGCGCCGGGTCGAACGTGGCTTGTCCGACGATCTGCACCACGAACGATATGCCGATCGTCGAACCTCGCTCGTTCCACGCCGTGGGCCTGGTGCCGTTCCAGATCAACCCCCACTACCTC
>JAITVB010000106.1 GCA_031286025.1 Rikenellaceae bacterium | reverse complement strand
CACGCAGGCCATCGAACAGGCGCTCGGACGCGGGCCGAAAGTTTCCGGCGGGGGGCCGGGAGCCGATGGTGAGCGGGTATACCGTTCGCGTACAATGGATATTGACCTGCTCTTTTACGACGACTTGGTGTTGGAGAGTGAACGGTTGACACTGCCTCATCCGCTGTTGGCCGAGCGTGAATTTGTGCTGACACCCTTGCGAGAGGTTTGCGGAGGGTGGATGCATCCGGTCATAGGTAGGAAATTGAGCGAGTTGTGACCGTCCATCCGAAAGTTTTCGAAAAAAAATCGGGAAATTCGGACATTTTTTTTGGTGGGTAAAACAAAAGCACTATATTTGCAGGGTTGAAACTGGGAGTCTTTCACGGTTGACGCTTGAAATCTTGGGAGTATAGCTCAGCTGGTTCAGAGCATCTGCCTTACAAGCAGAGGGTCCGGGGTTCGAATCCCTGTGCTCCCACACAGCAAAAACGACAAAACCTGCACGAAAATGTGCAGGTTTTGTCGTTTTTGCTGTGTCGAAATTGACTGGGCACCCTGGGACCACCGCAGCGAAGCAATGCTAATCCCGCCGAAAAAGGCCACAGATCGGGCAAAGACAGGACTACCGAATACTGCTTCTACCCCGGATTATCCGTATGATCGGCAGAAACCCGGAATGTGTGGTGATTTTTAGAGCAGGTATTTCATAAAACCGTCCATAGTTGTACCAATTTTTGCCTCGCTTGCGACAAATAGCTTGCCGCAGTTTTCGCGGAAGAGAGTCCCACGTTAGCGTAAATTCCTGTGCCCGCTTGCATTTCCCGTTAATTTTCCCTATTATTACAAGGCAAACGACTAAACCCTCCCGTCTATGAAAACACGAATGAACGCCTGGCCCGCGCTTTGGGCTTGGGCATTGGCGCTTTCTTTCCCCCCGGGGGCAAGCGCACAGAAAAACGCCAAGATCGACGACGACATCCTGCGTGCCGTCAAACAAGCGACCGGGTATATGGTTAACACCGTGAGCTACAACGGGGCTTTCGTGTGGGAATACCTGCCCGACTTTTCGCGCCAGTGGGGCGAAATGGAGGCTTACCGCACGATGGGCTGGACGCAGGGGCAAGGCACGCCCGCCATGGGTGAGTTTTTCCTCGATCTCTACCACGCCACAGGTGACGAATTTTATTACGCGGCGGCCGAGAAGGCGGCGATGGCACTCATCTGGGGCCAGTTGCCTTGCGGCGGATGGAACTACATCTTCGATTTCGCGGGCGAAGCCTCGCTCAAACGGTGGTATGGCACGATCGGCAAGAACGGTTGGCGGCTCGAAGAATTCCAACACTATTACGGCAATGCGACCTACGACGACGGAGCGTCGATCACCCCGGCCCGTTTCCTGCTCCGAATGTATGTCGAAAAGTACGATTCGAAATTCAGGCCGGCGATCGACCGGGCGATCAATTTCGTCCTCGAAAGCCAGTACCCGATCGGCGGATGGCCCCAACGCTACCCGTTAATGTATGAATATTCGAAGCAGGGGCGCGACGATTATTCGTCCTACATCACTTTCAACGACCAGGTCCATGACAACTGCGTCAATTTCCTGATCCTCTGCTATCAGATGTTGGGCGAACGGCGGCTGCTCGATCCGATCCGGCGCGCAATGAACTGCACGTTGGTTCTGCAACAGGGGCCCGACCAACCGGGTTGGGGCGACCAATACACGCTCGATTACAAACCGGCCGGGGCACGTTCCTATGAACCGCTTTCGATCCATCCCCGCACCACCGACTGGTGCTGCAACAGCCTGATGGATTATTACGAGTTGACGGGCGAAACGAAATATCTGGCCCGGATCCCCGAAGCCATCGCCTGGTTGGAACTTGTCGCCGCCCCGATGGATACCGTGCGGGCCTTGGGGTTCACGCGCTTTTCCGGTACTCAGGTGTCCGCCCCGCGCTATATCGAAGTCGGCACCAACAAACCGCTCGCGAGCGTGCGCACCGGATCGAACGCCATCAGCGGCCGCTATACCACCAAGCAAATGTACAGCAGCGACATGATCCGGATCGACATTGAGCGGATCAAACGCCGTTACCAACACCTGACATCGACCCCGGTCGAAGAGGTGACCCGTCTTTCACCCCTGCGCAACGAGGGGGGACAGGCGTATCAAATGCCTGAATACCTGCAAATGCGACCGGGGCGGACTGATGAAAAAGAGGTACGCGAACTGCTTGCTTCGCTCACCCCCGAAGGTTACTGGTTGGTGCCGATCGGGATGACCTCGAACCCCTATATCGGCGACGGTCCTCTCGAACCGACCCCGGGTAATTTCAGGGGCCAGGTCGGCGACAAGTATGACACCTCGCCGTTTACGCCCAAAGACCCCATTCAAGGCATCACCACCGCCTCCTATATGACCAACGTCGGCAAGTTGATCGGTTTCTTGAATAACCGCTAAGCCAACGGTTAAAAACAATGCCGCCGTTTTTCTTTTCAGAAAAACGGCGGCATTGTCAATGATGAGAATAGCTCCGGTTATTTCCGAACCACCAGTCGGTGAACCATTTTCACCGATTCGACAATCGGCAGCGGGGCGAGCGACAGTCCGACGATCCACCACCATTGGGCGTGCGTAAGCGGCGCCAGACGGAAAATGTTCTGCAACGCCGGAATTTCGAGCACAGCAAGCATCATCGCGGCCACGATCACGATCGCTCCCCAGAGATAGCCGTTGCGGAACATCCCGAGGAAAGCCGAATGGTCGGTTTTCCGCACATTGAGCACGTGGGTGATCTGCGTGAAAGCCAACACGGCGAAGGTCATCGTCCGGGCCACGTCCATACTCGTCTGCCGCCCGATCAGGAAAGCTGCCAACGACAGGCCGCCGATCATCGCCCCTTGCAGGAAAATGCCTGTCGAAAATTGTCCGCTCATGATGTTGCCCCGTCCGTCGATGGGTTGGCGACACATTACGTCGGGCGCGGCCGGGTCGACGCTCAGCGCGAGCGCCGGTAGGCTGTCGGTCACCAAGTTGATCCACAGGATGTGGATCGGCAACAGCGGTGCCCCCCAGTTGGCCATTACGGCAACGAACAACACGAGTATTTCGCCGATATTGGTGGAGAGCATAAACCGAATCGCCTTTAGGATGTTGTCGTAGATGCGGCGGCCTTCGGCCACGGCGGTGACGATGGTCGAGAAGTTGTCATCGGTGAGTACGATGTCCGAGGCCTCTTTCGACACGTCGGTGCCGGTGATGCCCATCGCCACGCCGATGTCGGCCAGTTTCAGGGCGGGGGCGTCGTTCACGCCGTCGCCGGTCATCGCCACGATCTTGCCGTTTTTCTGAAAGGCGCGAACGATGCGTACCTTGTGTTCGGGCGCCACGCGGGCATAGACGGCCACTCCGTGGATGCGGATCTGGAGCTCTTCGTCCGACATCCGTTCGACGTCGGCACCGGTCAGCGTTTCCTGGTCCGGTTCTTTGATGCCCAGTTGCTCGGCGATGGCGACGGCGGTGATTCGGTGGTCGCCGGTGATCATCACGGGTTGGATGCCCGCCGTGCGGCACGTTTCAACCGCACCTTTGAC
>JAITVB010000258.1 GCA_031286025.1 Rikenellaceae bacterium | reverse complement strand
CAAAAGCATTGACCGACATTCCGGCCCATTTGATTACCTGCTCCAACCGCAGCCAATTTTCCATACTCTTTTTCTCCTTTCATGTTACCCGGACACCGGATTCGCTCTCTTGGAAACGTCGATAAATTTTAAACCGGTTTTTCAGGATCAGCCGGCTTTCTGCACCAGAATATAAAAAACAGAAACTTTCGGATAGACAAATATAACAAAAATACAACAAAAAAGTCATTCTGACCGTGTTATTTACCCGGCCGCCATACAAACGGCGACTCAAATCTTATATTGCATACCTGCCGAACTTATAAAAAGACGGATGCGTCTGCACACATCCGTCTTTTTCATTCTATACCGACGCCCCGGAGCGAGGGGCAACGGTGACCGGAATTATTTCCGTTCGTTCTCCTTCACCTCGATGCAGAGGGTGGCGTGGGGAACGACCCTGAGGCGTTCCTTGGGGATCAGCTTGCCCGACTCGCGGCAGATGCCGTAAGTCTTGTTCTCGATACGGATCAGGGCCGCTTCGAGGTGTTGGATGAATTTCGACTGGCGTTGGGCCAGGCGGCCCGACTCCTCTTTCGAGAGCGTCGCGGCTCCCTCTTCAAGGATCTTGAACGTGGGCGATGTATCGTCCGTCCCGTTGCTTTCGGTGTGGGTTATGGTGGCCCGAAGCAGATCATAGTCCTGCTTCGCTTTCGCAAGCTTTTCGAGAATAATTTCCTTGAATTCTGCCAGTTCCTCATCGGAATACCGTGTTTTTTCGACTTCTGACATATTCGTTTTATTTTTAAACGTTGGTGAATATTTCTATAAAGATAGTATCTTTTTTTGAAATTCCTCCCCTTTTTGATTTTTTTCGTCGTATGGCAACATAGCGACAGGCGGCTTTACTCGCCCGCCTTGACAACCCGGAGTTTGACAGATACGTCGTCGACGTCGGTGACGGTAACTCCCTTACCCGAGAGCGATCCGACGGCCGTGAAACTGCGGGCCAACGTTTGCGAAGCAATATACGGGCCGTGTTGGACGACGGTTGCGGCAATCCGTTCGTTTCGCTCGATTTCGACATCGATACGGTCGATCACTTCCAGGCCCGAATCCTTTCGGATGTTCTGGATACGGTTGATCAACTCGCGGGCGATCCCCTCCATCTTCAGTTCTGGGGTGATCGTGATGTCGAGCGCCACGGTCAACCGTCCTTCGCTCGTCACGAGCCAACCGGGCATGTCTTCCGTGAGGATTTCAAAATCTTCGCGGGTGAACGACAGCTCTTCGCCGTCGACAACGAGGGTTTTCTTCTCTTCGCGTTCGATGTCGGCGATCTCGACCTGCGAAAAGCCGGCCACCAAGGCCGAAATCTGCTTCATCTGTTTCGGATAGCGCGGGCCGACGGTCTTGAAATTGGGTTTGATGCGCTTGGTCATGATGCCCGTCGTGTCTTCGATATATTCAAGCGCTTTGACGTTCACTTCGCCCAGAATCAGGTCCTTCACCGCGTCGATCTTCTCCTTGATCGCCGGGTCAAGCACCGGGATAATGATCCTGGTCAGCGGTTGCCGTACCTTGACGTTGACCTTGCGGCGCAGGGCCAACACGAGCGACGACACACGTTGGGCGAGCGACATCGCCTCTTCGAGGCGTCCGTTGACCAACGACAGGTCGGTCTTCGGGAAAGCAGCCAGGTGGACCGAACCGGCGTGTCGTCCGCTAACTTCGTTCAGATCCGAAAAGATGCGGTCGGTAAGGAACGGGGCGAAAGGCGCAGCCAACATGGACACCGTTTCGAGACAGGTATAGAGCGTCTGGTAGGCCGCCAACTTGTCGGTGTCGATTTTGCCGCCCCAAAAACGTTTACGGTTCAGGCGCACATACCAATTCGACAGGTTCTCGCCCACGAACTCCTGGATCATGCGGGCCGCAGGCGTCGGGTCGTAATCTTCGAGGCAGGCGGTCACCTCTTTAACTAAGGTATTGAGCCCTGAAATGATCCAACGGTCGATCTCCGGCCGCTCGGCCACGGGCACTTCCTCCTCGCGGCCGGTAAAACCGTCGACGTTGGCATAGAGCGCGAAGAAACTATACGTATTATAGAGCGTCCCGAAAAATTTCCGACGCACTTCGTCCACGCCATCCTGGTCGAATTTCAAATTGTCCCACGGCTGCGCATTCGAAATCATATACCAACGCACGGCGTCGGGCCCATAGCTTTCGAGCATTTCGAACGGATCGATCGCATTGCCTAAGCGCTTGCTCATCTTGTTGCCGTTCTTGTCGAGCACCAAGCCGTTGGAAATCACATTTTTAAAAGCCACCGAGTCAAAAATCATCACCGCCAACGCATGGAGTGTAAAAAACCATCCGCGGGTCTGGTCGACCCCCTCGGCAATATAATCGGCCGGATAAACTTCCTGGAAGCCGGATCCACTCATTTCGAACGGGTAGTGGACTTGGGCATAGGGCATCGCGCCCGAGTCGAACCACACGTCGATCAAGTCTGTTTCGCGGGCCATCGGCTCGCCCTTCGACGACACGAGAACGATATGGTCTACATACGGGCGGTGCAGGTCGAAGACGTCATAGTTGGCCTTCGAAAAATCACCTTCCACGAAATCCGCGAGCGGGTTCTCGATCATAACGCCCGCGGCCACCGATTTCTCGATTTCCGCTTTCAACTCGGCCACGGAACCGACACACTTCAATTCCGAAAAATCTTCGGTCGCCCAGATCGGGAGCGGTGTGCCCCAGTAGCGCGAACGCGAAAGGTTCCAGTCGACCAGATTTTCGAGCCACTTGCCGAAGCGGCCCGAGCCGGTCGAGAGCGGTTTCCAGTTGATCGTTTCGTTGAGTGCGATCAGGCGGTCTTTCAACGCCGTGGTGCGGATAAACCACGAGTCGAGCGGATAGTAGAGCACCGGCTTGTCCGTCCGCCAACAATGGGGGTAGTTGTGGATGTACTTTTCGATTTTGAACGCGCGGTTTTCGGCCTTGAGCATCACAGCCAGGTCGATGTCGAGCGTCGCATCGTCGTCGGTCAGGTTTTCGTCGTACGCGTTTTTCACGAAGCGTCCGGCATATTCGCCGTAGATTCTCATGTCGACGAATTTCGCCACGAAATCGGGGTCAAGATCTTCGACCTTGAAAAATTTACCGGTGCGGTCGACCATCGGTTGGCGTTTGCCTGCCTTGTCGATCAGGATCAGCGGAACGATCCCCGACACTTTCGCCACCCGGTCGTCATCGGCCCCGAAAGTGGGGGCGATGTGGACGATTCCGGTGCCGTCTTCGGTCGTTACGAAATCGCCCGTGATCACGCGGAACGCGTCACCGTCGGGTTTTACCCACGGGATCAGTTGTTCGTAATGCACTCCGGCCAACTCGGCCCCGGTGTATTCGGCCAGGATTTCATAGGGAATCACCTTACCGTTGTTGTCATAATCGGCCAATGCCATCCCTTCGGCTTTCGCACTGAAGTAATTTCGGAAAAGGTCCTTGGCCAGGATCACCGTCACGGGCGTATGCGTGTAAGGATTGAACGTGCGCACCTTGACATAGCCGATCCCCGCTCCCACGGCCAGTGCCGTGTTCGACGGCAGCGTCCAGGGCGTGGTCGTCCACGCGAGGAAGAATAATTCGGTATCGACCCCGGTAAAAATCTGCTCGGATTTTTCATCCCGGACAACCCTGAACTGCGCCGTGCAGGTGGTGTCCTTCACGTCGCGGTAGCAGCCCGGTTGGTTCAACTCATGGTTGCTCAGCCCCGTCCCCGCGGCAGGCGAGTAAGGTTGGATCGTATACCCCTTGTAAAGCAGCCCCTCGTCAAAAAGTTTCCGGAGCATCCACCAGAGGGTTTCGATATATTTGTTTTCGTAAGTGATATACGGATCGTCCATATTGACCCAGTAACCCATCTGGCGGGTGAGGCGTTCCCATTCGCCGGTGAATTCCATCACTGCCGTGCGGCAGGTGTTGTTGTATTCTTCGATCGAGATCTTCGTGCCGATGTCTTCCTTCGTGATACCGAGCTTTTTCTCCACGCCCAGTTCGACCGGCAGCCCATGGGTGTCCCATCCTGCCTTGCGGTGCACAAAGTAACCCCGTTGGGTTTTATACCGGCAGAAGACATCCTTGATCGTGCGAGCCAACACGTGATGAATGCCCGGCATGCCGTTGGCCGACGGCGGACCTTCGTAAAAGACAAACGTGGGCGAATCTTTCCGAGAGGCGATGCTTTTGTGGAACGTGTCGTGCGTATCCCATTCCTTCAATACTTCGCGGCTCGCGGCCGAAAGATCCAAGCCCTTGTATTCCTTAAATTTTTTGGCGCTCATATCCCGTTTTTATCTCATTTCAGAAAAAGAATCCACAAAGGTAATAATTTTTCAGAAAAACGAGAGTACGCCGCCGGGACGCCTGTCCGCGACAAATTCAAGGTGTGAATCAACCGAAAAAATTGCAATCTTCGTTCGTTAATCCGAAAGACCGGACAGGCGGATATTCAGGCTTTCTCCAATGACGAAAGGTGCAAAAACAAAGCTTGAAAGTTTACATAATGTAGATTATACCGAAACAAATTCAGCGGACGGGAAAATTTTTCCGTCCGCTGAATATCAGTAGAGTAACTGTTTTTTGAAAGAATCGGACCGACAGTTTCTTTACGGAATACCCCTGGGGGTGATCGGGACAAAATATAAAATGGCCATTAGAATATTATTTAATTTTGTTTTTTAAGGCCGCAAAGGAGGTATTTTGCGAAATTTTGACTATTTTTGTTTCTATAGGACAGATTAGGATATCTAATCTACATTATGTAAGGAAAAGATCATTTTTATTATTTCCCATATTTACTAACCAACCTAAAAACGTTCTTATGAGCAATCAGTACGAGAAACTACGTCGCCGAACATCAGGATGGCTGAGGCTGTCTCTGGGTTTGGTCGTGATGTTGTGTGCGACCCAGACGTACGCACAGCAGCGGGTGACCGGTAAGGTTGTCGACAGTAACGGTGCTCCGATCTACGGTGCCGTGGTCATGATCAAAGGGACCACGACCGGGGTGAGCACCGACGCTCAAGGTAATTACACGATCAATAATGTGCGGCAGGAGGCGACCTTGGCCTACTCCCTGATGGGGTACGAAGGTGTCGAAGAAGTCGTGGGCAACCGGACTCGGATCGATGTGACGATGGCCGAAGAGGCCGTGATGATGGAGTCGGTCGTAGCCATTGGTTACGGCGTGAAAAAGAAGACCGACCTGACCGGCTCCGTCGGTAGCATCGAGGCCGACGCCTTGGTGGCCAAAGGGGCCACCAACGTGATGGAAGCCCTGCAGGGCCAAATCCCGGGGGTGAACATCACCACCAACTCCTCGCGTGCCGGCGGCGGATTCACCATGGAAATCCGCGGCCAGAACTCGATCAAGGGGGGCAGCCCGCTCTATGTGGTCGACGGTATCGTGGTCGACAACATCGACTTCCTCAATCCGGCCGACCTCGAACGGGTCGACGTGCTGAAGGACGCTTCGTCGAACGCGATCTACGGTTCGCGCGGTTCGAACGGGGTGGTGCTCGTGACCACCAAACAGGCCAAGAGCGCCCAAGCCGACAAAGTGGTCGTGTCCTATGACGGGTATTACGGGATGAAACAAGTGGCACGTATGCCTGATTTCATGGACGGCGACAGCTTCCAGGCCTACCGTATCGCGGCTTATCTGGCCCGTTCGACCAACGCCACCACCAACGAATCTGTTTATTCGTTGAGTCAAAACGACTTTACGATCGCAACGATCAACAAGAACATCTGGCAACGCTATGTCGACAAGAACTATTTCGACTGGATTTCGGCCGGATTCCAGAACTCGCGCGAGCAGAGCCATGCGGTGAACCTCTCCGGCAACTCGCGCAACACTTCCTATTCGATGGGGATGACCTACCTCAGGGATGAGGGGATCTTCCAGAACGACAACTTCCGGCGCGTGAGCATCCGCGGCGGATTCAACAGCAAGATCAAGAACATCGCCACGGTCGGCATGCAGAGCACTTTCTCGATGACCAACAACGACCGCGGCCCGGGGAATTATATATCCCGAGCGCTGTCGATGAACCCGCTCGCCCTGCCGTATGACGCGGACGGCAACCTGGTTCAGTATCCCGCCTCGACCATCGGCCTGGGCAACACGTCGAGCGGTCCCCAGTATACTAGCGGGATGAACCCGATGTATGACCTGATGAACATCCAGAACAACCGGCGCAACTACTACGTGCTGACCAACCTCTTCGCCGAAGTGGAACCGGTTCCCGGCCTGAAACTTAAGACCCAGTTCTCACCGATGCTGCGCGCCAACCGCAACGGTACCTACGAAGGCGTTGATACCGATGCCCGCCGTTCGGCCAAAACCGACCGGGCACAGGTAACCAAGAACGAATATTTCGAATATACCTGGGATAACTATGTGACCTATGGATTCTCCAAAGGCGACCACAACTTCGACGCCACCGGTGTATTCAGCATGTACCAGTCGCGCAACGAAAGCACCGATACCGAAGTGCAGGACCTCTCCATCCCGGGCTTCTACAATCTTGCTTCGGCATCGACGATCAACTTCTCGAAGAGCGATTTCAAGTCGTCTTCGATGCTTTCGTTCCTGTTCCGCCTGAACTACGATTATAAGGGCAAATACCTGTTGACCGTTTCCGATCGTTGGGACGGCAGCTCAAAACTGCCCAACAAGTGGCAGTCGTTCCCCTCGGTGGCTGCCGGATGGCGCATCTCGGAAGAGAACTTCGCCAAAGACCTCTCTTGGCTGACCAACTTGAAACTCCGCCTGAGTTGGGGTTACACCGGGAACAACAACATCGACCCCTATGAATCGGACGCCCTGCCAAACGTCAAGCGTTGGTACGGTTTCGGTTACTCCGACCGCCAACTGGCTTTGGGGTATGCCCCCAACGGCATCTCGAACCAGGAACTGACTTGGGAAAAGACCCGCGAAGTGAACGTCGGCCTCGACTTCGGCGTGCTGCGGGGACGCATCAGCGGATCGATCGACTACTACAACAAGCTCTCCGACGGGCTGTTGATGAGTCGTGCCCTGCCGTATGAAGCCGGCGTCTACAAGTCGGTGATGACGGCCAACGTGGGATCGGTGCGCAACTCTGGGATCGAAGTCGGCCTGACTACGATCAATGTTTCCAAACCCCACGTCCGTTGGTCGACTTCTTTCACCTACTCCAAAAACAAAAACGAGATCGTTTCGCTCTACGGTGCCAAGGAGGACGATGTGGCCAACCGTTGGTTCATCGGTCAGCCGATCAACGTAGCCTATACCTATATTTGGGACGGCGTGGTGAGTGCCGAAGATGCCAAGACCGACTGGGCAAAAACCTGGAAGGTCTATGAAGGTAACGGCAAGGTAAAAGATATCAGCGGTCCGAACGGTACGCCCGACGGCCTCATCACCTCGGCCGACCGTACCGTCACCGGCCACGCCAACCCCGACTGGATCGGGAACATCAGTTCATCGCTGAACGTCTACGACTTCGACTTCGGGTTCAACATCTACATCAACCAAGGCCGCTATGTGTGGAGCCAGTTCTACAACAACGTTTACGACTCGGGCGGCGGCCGTTCGTCCTACAAATTGAAGCTCGATTACTATCTGCCCCAGAATCCGGTGCTTCCGGCACTTCCCGCTGGATGGTCGCAGGCCGACATCCCGGTCAGGCCGAACACGTCGGGTATCCTGCCGATGCCCAGCGCCAACGCGGGGACGATGTACAAAACCGACAACGCCGATTACCAGAACGGTTTTGCCGACGCATCGTTCATCAAGGTCAAGAACATCACTCTGGGCTATACCGTGCCCAAGAAGTACAGCAGCAAACTGATGATGTCGCACCTGCGCGCCTACGTCAATGTGACCAACCCGTTCGTCTTCACCGACTATAAGGGTTACGACCCGGAATGGGCCGATGCCCTGACCGGAAATCCCAGTACGACCACTCCCGGTGGCACACGCGTACAGTATTCTGCCGGCGGTCCCGCAACGGTAGTATGGCAATTTGGCCTTAACATTAAATTTTAAAACCCGTCCCGATTATGAAAAGGATATTGTTATATATGTTTCTTGCGGCGGCCACACTACTGAACGGGTGTAACGGCTTCCTCGACGAGGACAACAGATCGAACATTCCCGCCTCGACGTTTTATACGACTTCGAACGGATACAAAGCACTGCTCAACGCGACCTACTCGTCCCTGCGGGACATCTACGGCAGCGTGCCCACAATCATGCTTGCCGGAACCGATCTCTACCACGTGGGTTGGGCCCGCGGGCACACCGAAAGCCCCTTGGGAATGTACATGACCCTCAATCCGACCGATAGAACGGTCGAAACGTTCTATTCCAACTGCTTCGCCGGGATCGGTCTGGCCAACACCTGTCTCTACTACGGCGAGACGACCGAAAAAACGTCGATCCTCGAACAGCAGAAGGCTGAAGCGAGGTTTATCCGCGCCTACTACTATTTCCTGTTGGTTCAGCACTTCGGCGGGGTAGCCGTCGTAACCGAGATGACCAACCGACCGCTGCTCGAATTCCCTCGCAACACCGAGGCTGAGGTCTACGACTTCATCATCACCGAATTGACCGATCTCCGTTCTGCCCTGTTGGCGCGTGCCACGGGTGCCGACTACGGCCATGTCGACCAACGCACCGTTGACTTCTACCTGTCGAAAGCCTATCTGACCCGCGGGTGGACGACCGGCGGTTCCCAAGACGACTTCACCAAGGCCAAGGAATACGGGATCGCCGCTATCGCGGGCGAATCGCTGATGCCCAACTTTGGCGACACCTACAGCGCCGTAAATTACGGTTGGCGCAACAAGGAGGTCTTCTGGAGCATCATCTATAGCCCCGAAAGCCTCGAAAGAGCGACTACCGGCAACAGCCAACAGAGCCATTTCGGCGGCTACCTCGACGGTTCGCCGGCCGGCAACAAGTCGACCGACGGGATGTTTCCGCTTACGCTTTACGGCCACTACGTTTTCGCGAAGGACATTGCGGATCCCAACAACGACACCCGCTACTATTCCACCTACATGGAAAACCTTTACGAGCACTCGATGGTCTATTACGACAAGACCGAAGCCGAATTGGCCTCGGTGCCCATTACCTACTTCTATCCGCCCTGGTGGACCGTGGCTTACAGCGACATCCCCGCCTGGGTGGCCGAGAATCCGACCCAACGCAGTAAGACCGTGATCCGCCAGATCGACAACCCGGGCAATCCTGACACCGACTTGGCTACTTTCCAAGCCGCCAGTGTCAAGTTTGCAGACAACAGTAGTGTGAACTATGGCTATCCGACTTTCCGCAAGTTCGACTGTCAGGGAGTAACCGTGTTCTCGAACACCAGCAGTTTCCGCGACATCGACATGGCGCGTCTGAACGACGCTTACCTGACTGTGGCCGAAGCCTGTATCAAACTGAACGATCAGGCGACGGCGGCCACCTACATCAACACCGTCCGCGAACGCGGCATCAAGGCCGACGACGCCCAACGAACCATCACCGCCGACCAGGCGACGATCGACTTCCTGCTCGACGAGCGCGCCCGTGAACTGATGGGCCACTATGACCGTTGGCAGGATCTCAAGCGCACCGGTACGTTGAAGGCCCGCTCGCTGAAGTATAACCTTGAGTTGCAGAACGACCCGAACCGCTTCGTAGGTCAGGACGGCAACGAGAAGATCCTCCGTCCGATCCCGCAGTCGGCGATCGACCGCAACAAAGCCAATATCGAACAGAACCCCGGTTATCCGCAATAATCCGGGGAAAGACAATATGAACAAAAAGGGGAGCCTGGCAGGCTCCCCTTTTTGTTCATATTGTCTTTCCCCGGATTGGGTACGGTCGATTAGTTGTATATCTCTCCCCGTTACGATTCGATAAACAAGGATGTTTCCATGACCGATCTCCTTGCAGATTGTTGCGAAACGACACAGGTGCCTCAGTATCGTTAGCGAAAAATTATTCTCCGCTACGTTGGCCGAACCGGTCGAGGTAGCGGGCTTGGGCTTCGACGAAAGCGGGGTAGTTGCTCCCCTGCGAACCTTCATGCCAACGACCGATCAGTTCGATACGTGGCGCTTCGTCGTCGAGGGTGTCGGCTCCCAACCGACGGCAGGCCGTCAACAAGCTGTCCAATTCCTGCATCCGGTGCGGAACGACGGGGACTTCCCCTCCGATGAGCTCTTTCAGCACGCGCCCGTTACTGAACTTGGACGTTTCCACCCGTTGTAGCCAGGCGATCGTCGGGGCAACGTCGATGATCTCGGCATAGGGTATGGTCATCCCCTGCCGAATACCCTTTCCTGCGACCAGTAACTGCGTCACGTTCCCACCCGGTTCATACGGGGGGTGCCATCCGCCGTCGGCCTGACCGTGGTCGCCCATGACCATCAGCACGGTACCGTCCCACAGGTTTTCGTCCTTGAGCCATTGCACGAAAGCACCCAACAGGCTGTCGATGTGACGGGCCTGAATACGGTAGGGCGATTCGGCGTGCCAGATATCGTTCGTGTAGGGTTTGTCGGGTTGGCGGCAGATCGAGCCTGCACCGCCCAGTCCCTGGCAATGGATGCGGATAAACTCGGGGTTGTTGGCTGTGATGATCTCCTTGGCCACGTTCACCGATGCCGAATCGGGAAAAACGGGATCGAACCGTCCTTTCGGCAATTGCCGGTAAATCGTGAATCCGTCACGGATAGCGGTATAGGAGGGCGAATTAACGACAAACGCGGTGGGCCGCCCGGTAAATGATTGTTGGATCAGGTTTTGGCGCACGCCCGCCTGCCCGATGAAAATGGTGCCCGACATCAGCACCGGGTTGGGGATCGAGCAACTCCAGGGATACACGGCGCTCGAATCGGGATGGGCCGGCAGCGGCAGGTATACTTCCTTATACAGCACCCCTTCCCCGGCCAAGGCCGAGAAAGCAGGCATATCGACCCGCTCGTGCAGGCCCGACACCATACCGTCGATCACAAATAAAACAGTGCGTTCCGGTTTTTCTTCCGTTGTCCCGGAACAGGCCGTCCCCACGCATACGAGTAGCAGGGCAGCGGCGGTCATCCAACCTTTCTTTCTCATAAAATCCCGCATTTTTAATGAAACCCGACACAAATCGCGCCGTTTTCACAAAGATAGATTTTTCTTTACATGAATCAATGTTTTACTTTTTTTGCGTTATGAAATAGAATTATTAAATTTGTTTTTTTAACAGAAAATTATATTTTTGCCACAGCAAAAAAATCCTTAACAATCCACGATATGGCCAAAGTCAAATTTTACAAAGGGGCGGACATCCCTCTCGAATTGCACAAGGTGCGCGTAGTTCAGAAACTCCACCTGGTACCGATCCAACGCCGCCTCGATGCGATCAAAGAGGCCGGATTCAACACTTTCCGCCTGAGCACCCACGACGTTTTCCTCGACATGTTGACCGACAGCGGCACCAACGCGATGAGCGACAATCAGGTGGCCGCCATGTTCCAGGCCGACGACGCCTATGCCGGCTCGCAGAGTTTCGTGCGCCTGCAACAGGCCGTCGAAGAGGTGTTGGGCAAAAAACTCCTGTTGCCCGTTCATCAGGGACGTGCGGCCGAAAACGTTATTTCGCGCACTTTCATCAAGCAGGGCAACGTCATCCCGATGAACTACCATTTCACCACGGCTTTGGCACACATCACCGAAAACGGCGGGAAAATCGCCGAACTGCTTTGTGACGACGCCCTGCAAATCCGATCCGAAAACCCGTTCAAAGGCAACATCGACATCGAAAAACTCGTCAGGTGCATTGAGGAGAACGGCCCGGCCAACATCCCGTTCATCCGGATGGAGGCCTCGACCAACCTCATCGGCGGGCAGCCTTTCTCGGTGAGCAACATGATCGACGTGCGCCGCGTGGCCGACAAATACGGCATCATGCTCGTGCTCGACGCCAGTCTGTTGGGCGAAAACGCCTATCTGGTGCAACAGCGCGAAAAGGAATGGAAGGAAAACACGTTGGGCGATATCATCCGCATGATGACCGGCCTGGCCGACCTGGTTTACTTCTCGGCCCGCAAACTCAGTTCCTCGCGCGGGGGCGGCATCTGCACCAACCGCCGCGACCTTTATCAGAAGATGGAGGCCCTCATTCCGCTGTACGAAGGCTTCCTGACCTACGGCGGCATCTCGGTTCGCGAAATCGAAGCAATGGCCGTCGGTTTGCGCGAAACGCTCGACGAAACGATGATCAGCCAGAGCCCCCGCTTCATCGAATACTGCGTGCGCGAACTCGAAAAACGCGGCATCCCCGTTGTAACCCCCCCAGGCGTACTCGGCT
>JAITVB010000149.1 GCA_031286025.1 Rikenellaceae bacterium | reverse complement strand
ACAAACCTTTGGATAGAACTACCTCTCGTTGAACGTGTGAAATTCACCACCGTATCGCTACGGTGGGCGGAAGAATTTTGAGACAACGTAAAAAGTAATCTACCCTATGTCAAATTATGTTTATTTCGTACTATTTCCTATCTTTGTATCTGCGTTTTATGTGGTTTTACGTTCTTACAATCTGTTTTCCAACACCTCGCTTACCGGTTTTCGGCACAGCGGGTATGACAAAAATAGGGATATTTTTCGACATCCTCGAATAACGGAACGAAAACCTGTGTGAGTCGGGGTGGAGGGGTGCTTCAAGAAAGGGTGTTTATCAGCATTCGTGTTCGCGGAACGCACCTACATCACCGCATTACGAATTAAACGCCTATCTTTGCAGGGTAGATAAAAAAATAGGGCTTAAATAGCCCATTTTGCAAGCGTCTATGTAGTTTTAGGTTCTTTGCGCTACTGTATATGTGTTAAAAATCAAGCGATTAAGCACTAAAGCGATGTTCTATAATATTAGCTGAAAAAGGGTTTTCAATTGGACCGTCCTATTCCCTAATCAATATTCTTAATGACAAGGGGATAGTAACTATTTTCGACGATGAAGACGATGGCTTCACTAAAAAAGCCTTAAAAAGCAATAAATTAAGTAACCCATAATAGATTACCCCCTCCTTCCATTTGTTCGCAAAGATTTTGTGTTTCAACATATCGTGTGAGATCTTACCACTACGTGGTTACTTCGTAAACCTTGCATATTCGTTTGAAACACCGAATATTGGATGCTACCAACGCACAAAGGGATAGTGCGGCCTAAACTTTTTCCGAAATAGCCCAAACGAAAAATACTCGACTGGGAGAGCGGTATTTCGGAAAGAATGGCTACCTTTGCCAATGAGTTATTTGACATGCGAAACCCTGCAATAAGCGGAAATAAGAACGGTTGCCAAGTCATTACCCTCGTCTTCTCAAAATTAGGCTAATACCCTGTTAGTGTAGTATTTATTGCCGAAACATTGTTTTTTGTGCGGAAAAACAGCAGGAGCGGTCCCGTCCGGGACCGCTCCTGCTGTTTGCGTACTATACGGACTAAAAATATTTGGCGCGGCCGTCCTTGATATTCGCCAGGCCGAAGACAGCCTGCATCGCGCGTTGGTCGGCGTAGTTCTGATCCATCGCCTGTTGGCGCACGCGTTGGCCTTCGACCGAAACGTCCTCGCGGGTCTCTTTGCCGGTGATTTCGAGTACATAGACGCCGGTCATCCCTTTCACCGGTTTCGACACCTTGCCTTCGGTCATCCCGCAAACGGCGCCGACCACTACCGGGTCGATCCCGATCTCGGGAATGAAGTAGGTGTTAAAATTCAGTTCGGCGATTTCACTCACCGGGGCGCCGAGTTGTTGGCTCAGTTCATCGATCGATGAAGCGCCGGTCATCTTGGCGGCCAACATTTCGGCTTTCTTTTCGTTACGCACGGCGGGGATGATCTCGTTGGTCGCCTGCTTCAGGGTGGCGAACCCGTCCTTGCGTTCCGACACGAGGGCTGCCACCACATAGTTGTTGTCGATTTCGAGGATCGACGAGATCTTGCCCGGTTCGTTGTTGTAGGCCCACAGTACCATTTCGCGGGCGTTTTCGAACCCGGCCACGCGGCTGTCGGTCGACAGGATGCGGGCTACGCGCTTGTCGTAAGCGCTGTCGGCAACGGTCTGGCCGAACTTGTCATACGATCCGGTGACGGCCGTGACGAACTTACTGGCCCGGGCATAGATGGCCTGTTGGGTGGTGCTGCTTGGTTCAATGGTATGGTTGATCATCGCCAACTGTACCTTTCGGGTTTCCGGACCGCGGTAATAAACATCGAGCAGGGCAATCCCTCCGGTGTTTTCAAGCTTGATGATCTCACCCTTTTGGGTGGCGATCCGGTCGGCGATTTCAGCCGGCACCTGGTTCATCGCAGTGCGTCCCAAGTCGCCGCCATTGGTGTTGTTGATCGAGTATCGGGCAGCCAGGTCGGCAAATTTCCCTCCCTGTTTCACGACATCGATCAGACTGTCGGCTAGCGCGCCTTGGTCGGGAGTGAGGATGATCTGGCGGATGGCCACCGTGTCGGACATCATCCGACTGTTGTTGAAACGGGCGATCAGATAGTTGTCATCCTTCATCACCGGGCCGTACATCTCTTTCGCAGCATCGGCCGAGAAGGCGTAGACGGCCAGTTCAGGGTCGATCTGGCTCAGTTCTTCCTGGCTGAAATAGTAGGGGTTGAACTGCCCCTGCGAATTGATTGTAACGTATTGCTGCGGGTTTTCGGCCACGGCAAATTCAGCGGCCAGTTCATTGACCGTCTTAGCGGCGTTTTCATAGTCCTCGGCTGAAGGAACGACGTCAAACATCACATATTCGATGTCGCGCGAAGCCACCTGACGGTAGAGGTTTTTATGCGCGTCGTGGTATTTCTGGAGATCGGCGTTCGATACCGTCACGGTCGAGTCGGGGATCGACGAGTAGGACTGTGCCACGTATTTCGCCTTATAGTATTGGTTCGTGTTCGCAACCCCTTCCTGGACTTCGAAGTCGGTCACATAGACCATGTTCCGGGCCAGGGCGCCGTATTTGGTCATAACGGCGTGGGTGCGCACTTGTTCCTGTATGTAATCCCATACCATGCGCAGGTTGCCGGTGGGGTCCATGTTGATGTTGTCGACAAACTGCCGTACCATCGTCTTGTCATACAGTCCGGTTTCGGAACTGTTGAAGAAACCGGCGTTGAGCAGGATCGGCGAGATGTTGTCGCCGTAAACCAGGTCGAGCATTTCGGCTTCCGACACGGTAATCCCGAGCGCTTCGCATCCGGGGAAGAAGACGCGTTCGTTGATCATTTTTTCCCAAGCGGCGGCGCGCAGTTGGCCTTGTTGCTCGGTAGAGGTGCTTTCCGAGCCGGTCATCGTCTTGTTGACCAAGCCCAGATAGTCGATTTCGCGGGCGTAGTCCTGGTGCCCGACCTTTTGCCCATTGATTTCGCCGACGTTCATTTTCGGGTTGAAAATCGAATTTTGTCCGGCCAAGTCGCCCAGAAGGAAAGCCATGAGCGAGACCCCGATCACGATCGATACGATCAGCCCGCCTTTGGTTCTCAGTGTGTTCAGTGTTGCCATTATGCGTTAAATTATGGTTTCGAGAAAATAAATTCAGGGAGCGAAGATACGAAATAGTTCGGAAATAAAACCACGTTTCGTAAAAAATAGCGTGCCGGACAGTGATTTATCGCTTTGCGCATGTCGGCGGATCGGGAAGAGATGGAAAGGGGGATGGACAGGGCAACCGTCCGGGGCACTCCGGGTTGGTTCCCTGGGGCTGAAAAAACATCTGCACCCCGGCCGGTTATTCCCGCACGGTGAGTTTCACCAGATCGATCCGCGAGGCGGTACGTTTGAGCACCTTGATGGTCTTGTTGCCGATTTCGAGTTCTTCGCCCTGGGCCGGAAGTCCTTCGTGATGGAAAAGGATGAAGCCTGCCAACGTGTCGTACTCTTCCGATTCGGGAATGTCCAGACCATACGTGTCGTTGAGGTAGTCGACTTCCAACCGGCATGAGAAGACATATTGGTTGTCGCCCACCCGTTTTTCGACCAGATCGGGCGAGTCGTGCTCGTCCTCGATCTCGCCGAAGATCTCTTCGAGGATATCCTCGATGGTGATCATCCCGGCCGTACCGCCGAATTCGTCGATCACCACCGTGATCGACGAGCGGTTTTTCATCACGTTGGCCAACAACCGTTGGATCTCCATGCTCTCGGGCACATAGATCAGCGGCCGCACCACCTCGCGCACCGTGGCCGGGTGGTTGAACAGGCTTTTGCTGTTGACGTAGCCCACGATACGATCGATCGACCCCTCGTAGACCGGAATGCGCGAGTAGCGCGTCTCGACGAAAATCTTTTGTAATTCTTCGATCGAACTCTCGATGTCCGTCGCTTCGATGTCGACGCGCGGAACCATGCAATCCCGCGCTTGGAGGTCGGGAAACTCCAACGCATTCTGAAACAGTTTTATGTTTTTCTCCCGGTCGCGTTTTTGGTCGGCGGCGGCGGTGCCTGCCGGGGCCGAGGCTTCCTCGACCAGATGGGCCAGGTCGACCTTGTCGAATGAGGCGCCTCCCTTTTCCTTCCCGGCCTTCATGCCGAAAAGCCGCAGGATACCCCGCGACAGGGCGGTCGAAAATTTGGCGACCGGATAGAGGATCAGGTAAAAGAAATAGACCGGGACATAAAAGGCATGGAAGTAGAAATTGGGGTTCGATCTGACCATCGCCTTCGGGATAAATTCGGCGAAGAAGATGATAATCATGGTCGAGACGACGGTTTCGAGTACGATCGATTGCGAGAACCCGAGGTGGTAGAAGACGTATCCGGCCCGCAGCAGCACGGTCATTTGCAGCGAATAGACGACCAGGGCGATATTGTTGCCCACGAGCAGGGTGGTGATGTATTGTCCCGGATTGCGGGTAAAGAGATCGGCTACGCGGCTGAAGAACCGGCCTTGTTTTTTCTCGATTTCGAGTTTGAGCTTGTTCGACGAGAGGAATGCGATCTCCATCCCCGAGAAGAAGGCGGAGAGCAGCAGACAGGTCAGGATGATGATGACGGTCGTCCCCATTCAAATAAAATATGCCCTGCAAATATAGCGCTTATTTTTGTGCGTCCATGCGCCGGGGATTTTTTTCAGCGCAAAGCAAGATGAAAGGGACGAAGACGACAACTTGGCCGATGACAGTGAGTATGAAAAAGCCATCAAGAGAATAATGTCGATAAGAGAAGCCGGGGTACGGAAGAGCATACCGGACTATTTTTGATGATCCCTTGAAAAGGGGATGTCCCGAACCCCTGATTTCCCCGAATCAGGGGATTTT
>JAITVB010000139.1 GCA_031286025.1 Rikenellaceae bacterium | reverse complement strand
CTGCGCGGCAAGCACAAGGCGAACTACACTCCGCATGTTGACTGTGGTGACAACGTCATCATCGTCAACTGCGAAAAAGTGAGACTGACGGGCAACAAAATGTCCGACAAGTTCTACGTTCGTCACTCGGGCTACCCCGGTGGGCAAAAACACACCACCCCGGCCCAGTACATGGCCAAACAGCCCGAATTCATCATCCGCCACGCAGTCAAGGGCATGTTGCCCAAGAACCGTCTCGGTTCGGCGCTGTTGGTCAACCTCAGAGTCTACGCCGGTGCCGAACACCCGCACGCGGCCCAGATGCCCAAAACCATCAACGTAAACGAAATCAAGTAAACACTATGGAAGTTGTAAACACCGTAGGACGTAGAAAAGCGGCTGTTGCCCGCGTATACGTGAAATCCGGCAAAGGTGACATTACGATCAACGACCGGTCCTTGCAGACCTACTTCCCGCTCGAAATTTTCCAGTTTATCGTGAAGCAGCCCCTGTTGGTGACTGATAACACGGAAAGCTACGACATCAAGATCACTCTTGATGGCGGCGGGATTCATGGTCAGGCTGAGGCTGCCCGTCTGGGGATTGCCCGCGCCCTCTGCGAAATCAACGCCGAGATGCGCCCCGTTCTTAAGAAGAACGGCTTCCTCACCCGCGACCCGCGCGAAGTTGAGCGTAAGAAACCGGGACGCCCGGGTGCACGTGCACGCTTCCAGTTCAGCAAGCGCTAATTCAATCGTCCGATTTGCACGGCGCCGGTTTGCAAATGTGAAAGACTTCAAGGGGTGGCCTTTAGAGGCTGCCGGTTAGTCAGGGAACTACTTTCATGTTGCCGCGCCGCGGAAAAACCGCCCGGACCGGTCAAGTACTGCTACCGTACGGTTGACGCAAGAGAACCAGATTAAAAACACACAAACAATGCCGAGAACAGATTTTAATCAGTTGTTAGAAGCAGGTGTTCATTTCGGGCACCTCAAACGTAAGTGGAACCCCAAGATGGCTCCGTATATCTTTATGGAGAAGAACGGGATCCACATCATCGATCTCCACAAAACCGTCGTGAAACTCGACGAAGCTTCGGCCGCGCTGAAGCAGATCGCTAAGTCGGGCCGCCGCGTGCTCTTCGTCGCTACGAAGAAACAGGCCAAGGAGATTGTCGCAGAAAAAGTAGCCGCCGTCAACATGCCGTATGTTACTGAACGTTGGCCGGGCGGCATGCTTACAAACTTCCCCACGATACGTAAAGCCGTCAAGAAAATGGCTACCATCGACAAGATGAACAGCGACGGCACTTATGACAATTTCTCGAAACGCGAACGCCTCCAGATCAGCCGCCAACGCGCTAAACTGGAGAAGAACCTCGGTTCGATCGCTGACCTGACCCGCCTGCCGGCCGCCCTGTTCGTGGTCGACGTGCAGAAGGAGATTAACGCCATCAAAGAGGCAAAACGCTTGAGCATTCCCGTATTCGCCATGGTTGACACTTGCTGTGATCCGACAGACATCGACTATGTGATCCCGGCGAACGACGATGCTTCGAAATCGATTGCCGTCATTCTTGACACGGTGACCGTCGCCATTCAGGAGGGCCTGATGGAACGCAAGATCGAAAAGGAAAAGGAAACTGACGCCGCTCCGGCCGAGGGTGAAAAGGTTGCCAAGCCGGCCCGCGCCCGCAAGATGGTGAAGGAAGCCGTTGCCGTTGGAGGCGAACCGGTTGCCGCAGCCGCCCCCGCAGCCGAAGAACCTCCCCAAGCCCCCAAGGCCAAGGTTGCCAAAGCTGAAGTTGCGCCGGCAGAAGAAATTGCCGAATAATTCAGATTAAAAAGAAAGGATAAGATTATGGAAATCAAAGCTGTTGATGTTGCCAAACTGCGCAAGATGACCGGCGCGGGTATGATGGACTGTAAGAAAGCCCTTGAAGAAGCGGGTGGCGACTTCGATCGCGCGCAGGAGATCATCCGCGAAAAGGGGAAACTCATCGCCAGCAAGCGTGCCGACCGCGAAGCGACCGAAGGGTGTGTGCTCGCCAAGGTGAACGGCAAGAAAGCCTATCTGGTGTGCCTTGCCTGCGAAACCGACTTCGTGGCCAAGAATGCCGACTTTGTGGCCGCTACCCAGGCTATCCTGGACGTAGCCGTTGTTGGGGATGTGGTTGGTCTCGAAGCCCTCAAGGCGACGCAGATGAACGGTCGGAGCGTGGCTGAAACTGTGACCGAACGTTCTGGCCAGACCGGCGAAAAGATCGAACTCGTATACTATGCCCGCATCGAGGCCGCACAATGCACCGCTTATGTCCACATGAACAACAAACTCGGTACGCTGATCGGTTTCAACGCCGAGATCCCCGCCGATGTTGCCAAGGACGTAGCCATGCAGGCTGCCGCCATGGCCCCCGTTTCGATCAGCAAGGACGACTGTCCGGCCGACATCATCGAAAAGGAACGCCAGATCGGTCGCGAACAAGCTCGCCTCGATGGTAAGCCCGAAGCTATGCTCGACAAAATCGCTGAAGGCAAGGTCAACAAATACCTCTCCGAAAATACCCTCCTCAACCAAGCCTTGGTTAAGAACAACAAGGTAACCGTCGGAGCCTACATCAAAGCTGCCAATCCGGTAGCCACGGTAGTGGAGTATAAGCGCTTTTCACTGAACGACTAACGGGTTTATAGAAAAGGCCCCTGTCCTGTAATGCGTCGGATTTTCGATCGTTGCAGCTGACAGGGGCCTTTCCATAAAACCCGTTTGGTTCCGTGTCACTCCGGTTCTTTACGCCATTTCTCAAGGGCGCATCGCGGGCTTTCCCCCTGCGCCCATCGGCACTCCAGGAAGGCCAAAAGGCCTTTCGGGGGGTTTGGGTAATCACTTCACCCCGATGCCGCAGTACGAAAATCCGTCTTCGCGCAAGGCATTTCCATCATAAATATTACGGCCGTCAATGACTACCGGTTGTTTCATCGCTTCACGCAACCGCGCCCAGTCCGGCATCCGGAACTCTTTCCACTCGGTGACCAACAGCAGAGCATCGGCCCCCTCGGCAGCTTCATATTTATCGGAACAGCACTCCATTCCCTCGACCGGGCAGGGCGCTCTTTCGACCGTTAGAATCGGATCGTAAACCCTCACCTTGCATTCGGCCGCCAACAATTCGGTGATTATTGCCAACGACGGCGCCTCACGCATATCATCGGTTTCGGGTTTGAACGACAGCCCCCACAGGGCTACCGTCCGCCCGGCAATGTCGCCGTCGAAGTGGGCCTGGAATTTTTCGAAAAGTATCTTTTTTTGCTGCTCGTTCGTTTCCTCGGTCGCTTCGACCACGCGCATCCGAAAACCTTTCTCGCGGGCCGTATTGTAAAGCGCTTTTACATCTTTAGGGAAGCACGAGCCCCCGTAGCCGCACCCGGCATACAAAAATTTCGATCCGATCCGCGGATCGGCGCCGATCGCCCGCCGCACCTGGTTCACGTCTGCGCCGACGATTTCGCACAGCCCCGCCACTTCGTTCATAAAGCTGATGCGGATGGCCAACATCGCATTGGCCGCATATTTGGCCATCTCGGCCGAAGCGACATCCATGAACAGCACCGGATGACCGTTGAGCGTAAACGGCCGGTAAAGCCGCTCCATGATCGTCCGCGCCCGGTCAGAATCGACCCCCACCACAATGCGGTCGGGACGCATAAAATCGTCGACCGCGCTCCCTTCCTTCAGGAATTCGGGATTGGACGCAACGTCAAAATCCACATCGAGCCCTCTGACGGAAAGCTCCCGGCCGATCGCAGCGCACACCTTCCCGGCCGTGCCCACCGGCACCGTGCTCTTGGTCACCACCAACACATAGCGGTCGATCGACCGACCGATCGTGCGGGCCACTTCGAGCACCTGTCGAAGGTCGGCCGCCCCATCGTCGCCCGGCGGCGTACCCACCGCCGAAAAAACCACCTCGACCTCGCGCACCACCGCGGCCAACTCGGTTTCAAACACAAGCCGCCCCCGGGCGATATTCTTTCGAACAAGTTCCTCAAGCCCAGGTTCGTAGATCGGAATGATCCCCTGCCGCAGTTTTTCGATTTTTTTCGAATCGATATCGATACAGGTTACATCGATACCCATTTCAGCAAAGCACGTACCCGTCACCAGGCCTACGTAGCCCGTTCCCACGATCGCTATTTTCATATTCCGCCATGTTGATTATCAGGCAAAGATACTTTTTTCCGCGGTTTTCGCCCTTTCCCTTTTCGAAAATATAATTAACTTTGTCTCACCAACGACAACCGGGTTATGTCGCCATACAGCAAATATACCTGTCTTGTGCGGATGGCTCGACTTTATGCACGAACGGCGTTGCGGCGCCGGTATCTTATGTGCGGTTGGTCGACAAACGCTCCAATTTCGGGATCCGGTCGAGCAACGGCATGTCGGTATGCCGCTGCTCGATCCTTTGGAAATAATTTCAATGGTGACGGACAGCACCGGAAGCGATATTCCCTTATCAAGAACTCATATGAAACGACAGATCTTGTCCGCCTTGTTAGCCATCCCCCTGTGCTGTTGGAGCCAACAACCCCGAAGAGAAGTGCCGCTCGACGGCGGATGGAAAACGATGCTCGAAGCGCCCGATGCAACGCCGGGAAATTACGAAAACCCGGGAGTTGACGACCGGATGTGGACAACGGTCGCCGTTCCCCACAACTGGGATCAATACTACGGTTACCGCCAGTTGCGCCACGGCAATCTTCACGGTACGGCGTGGTACCGCAACACCTTTACGCTTGCCGGCAGCGACCGCGGCCGGCAGGTTTTTCTCTATTTCGAAGGGGTGGGTTCCTATGCCACGGTTTGGGTCAACGGCCGACCGGCGGGCTACCACGCCGGGGGGCGTACCACCTTTACGCTCGACGTGACCGATATCGTTTCGTTCGAAAAACAGAATACGTTGGCCGTCAAGGCCGAGCATCCGGCGCTGATCGCCGACCTGCCGTGGGTGTGCGGCGGCTGCTCTGGCGAATGGGGCTTTTCGGAGGGGAGCCAACCGTTGGGTATTTTCCGCCCGGTGACCCTCGTTGTGACCGATCCGGTGCGGATCGAGCCTTTTGGGGTGCATGTGTGGAACGGTGCTGATATTTCCTCCGTCTCGGCCGTACTTCACTTCGAAACCGAGGTGAAAAACTACAGTTCGAAGCCACGCGGAATCACCTTGAAAACCACGCTGACATCCGAAGGAAAGGTCGTTTTTTCGAAATCGGAAAACCAACTGTTGGCGCCGGAAACGGCGGCGACGTTTACCGATCGGGCCACGGTGCGCAATCCGCGCCTGTGGTCGCCCGACGATCCGTTCCTGTATGAGTTGGTGACCGAGGTATTTAACGGCAAAAAGTTGATCGACCGTACCGTCACTCCCTGTGGCATCCGTTGGATCAGTTGGCCGCAGACACGGGGTGACAGTGCCGGCTGTTTCGCTATTAACGGAAGGCCGTTCTTTATTAACGGCACCTGCGAATACGAGCACCTGATGGGCGTCAGCCATGCTTTCACCGCCGGGCAGATCGCTGCCCGCGCCCGACAGATCAAGGCGGCCGGATTCAACGCTTTCCGCGACGCTCACCAACCGCACAACCTGGCCTACAGCGGACATTGGGACACGATGGGTATCCTGTGGTGGGCCCAGATGTCGGCCCACATCTGGTATGACACCCCCGAATTCCGCGAAAATTTTCGACAATTGCTCCGTGATTTCGTCAAGGAACGCAGGAACAGTCCCTCGATCATCCTTTGGGGCCTGCAAAACGAAAGTGTGCTGCCCGAGGCCTTTGCTCGCGAATGTACGGAAATCATCCGCCGGATGGATCCTACCGCTTCGTCGCAACGCTTGGTGACCACCTGCAACGGCGGGACGGGCACCGACTGGAACGTCGTGCAGAACTGGTCGGGCACCTACGGCGGCAATCCGGCGAAATATGCCGACGAACTTTCTTCCCAATGGCTCAACGGCGAATACGGTGCCTGGCGCAGCATCGACCGGCACTCCGAAGGCCCGTTCAACCAGAACGGCCCGCTGAGCGAAGATCGGATGACACAGCTGATGGAGATGAAAGTACGTCAGGCCGAGGCGGTGCGCGACCGCGTGGCCGGCCAATTCCAATGGCTGCTCAACTCGCACGAGAACCCCGGCCGCATCCAGAACGGCGAAGGTTTCCGTACGATCGACCAGGTGGGCCCGTTCAATTACAAGGGTCTCCTTACGCCGTGGGGCGAACCGCTCGATGCTTATTATATGTATCGTTCGAATTATGCTCCGGCGGCGACCGAACCGATGGTCTACATCGCCATGCATACCTGGCCCGACCGTTGGTATGTGCCGGGTGTGAAGGACGGCATCGTCGTCTACTCGAACTGCGACGAGGTAGAGCTTTTTAATGATTTGGGTGAAAGTGCTTCCTTGGGCAGACGCGAGCGAGAAGGCGGCGTCGGTACCCATTTCGTGTGGGACGGAGCCGATATCCGCTACAATGTGCTTTATGCTGTGGGCTATATCGACGGCCAACCGGTGGCGAAGGACCTCGTGACACTCCACCACCTGCCTGTCGGCCCGGCGCTGAACGTCTGGCGGGGAAAACTCCCCAATGCGACCAAACCCGTACCGGGCATACTCTACCACTACCGCGTCAACTGTGGCGGCGAACGCTACACCGACCTCTATAACGGCGGCATCTGGGAGACCGATACCCACCTGACCGAATCCGGCACATGGGGTTCGCGTTCGTGGGCCGACAGGTTTCCGGGCGTGCCGCCTTTCTTCGGCAGCCAACGCCAAACCCACGACCCGATCGACGGCACGGTCGACTGGCCGCTCTTTCAGTCGTTTCGCTATGGGACGACCGAACTGAAGTGGGAATTCCCGGTGCCCGAAGGCGAATACACCGTCGAACTCTATTTTGTCGAACCGTGGTACGGCACCGGCGGCGGGATGGATTGTACCGGTTGGCGCGTGTTCGACGTGGCGGTCAACGACGAGGTGGTGCTGAAAGACCTCGATATTTTCAAGGAGGTGGGCCACGACGCTCTGCTCAAAAAAACCGTCAAAGTACGCAGCAAAGACGGTTTGCTGACCATCTCTTTCCCGCGTGTCACGGCGGGCCAAGCGGTGATCTCGGCCATTGCCGTCGCCTCGATCGTGCGCACCCCCTCGGCTCCCCCGTCGCCGCGATTGATCTCGTGGGTTAAGGAGCGCGACTGGAAAGCATTCGCCTGGATGACCACCGGCGAGCGGCAGCATGCCGACGGCAGTTCGAATATTGTGCATCTACCCCCCGCGATGTATGGCGCCGAATGGTTAAAAGCCTCGCGCGAAGGGGTTTCGGCCTGTACCTTTACGGTGAGCGCCCGGGCCCGGGTCTTCGTGGCGATCGACCTGGCTGAACCAATGCGCCCTGCCGGGATGGAGGACTTTTCGCCATTAGGTGATACGCTGCTGAACAGTGACGGGGAACGCTTCCCGGTCTTTGTCCGCGAATACGCCAAAGGCGACACGGTTTATATCGGCAGTGCTTCGGCTCGCGAATATACCGTGGCGGCCAACTACCTCCCTGACATGGGCGAAGAATCTGTCGCCCGGCCTGTCACTAAACTGACCGGAGCCGAGGCCGGATCGGGCGGCGCGGTCGAAACGGGCACCTTCAAACGCGAACCGTTCGTGAAGTTAGCCGCCGCAGGCAGTTTTTTGGAATGGGAAGTCAATCCCGGGTTGGCCGGCACTTATCTGCTGCGTTTCCGGTATATGAACCATTCCGGGAAAGCGGTGCCGATGCGGTTCGAGATCGTCAACGCCCTCAACGGCGTGGTGATGAAACGCGACAAGATCGAATTCCCGGCCGCGGCCGACAAATTCAGGATCGTGAGCACCTCGACCGGATCGATGATCAACGCCGGGCTTTACAAGATCCGGCTGACTGCCCCTGACGATTCGGGAATCGAGATCGAAAGTTTCGAATTTGAATAATGGACGAAAAGGCTCCGGTGTTTCCGGGGCTTTTTCGTGTAAAAAGCTATCTTTGTGCCCTAAACCACAACGCATGGCCCGTCCCGCACATACCGAAGCCTGGCTGCCCACCTCTGTGAAAGAGGTGCGGGCACGCGGTTGGGAACAATTGGATGTGATCCTGTTCACCGGCGACGCCTACGTCGACCACCCGTCGTTCGGAGCGGCGGTGATCGGGCGGCTGTTGGAAGCGGCCGGCTACCGGGTGGCGATCGTGCCGCAGCCAAACTGGCGCGACGACCTGCGCGACTTCCGGAAACTGGGGCCTCCGCGTTTCTTTTTCGGCGTCACGGCGGGGGCGATGGACTCGATGGTCAGCCACTACACGGCCAACCTGCGCCTGCGCAGCAACGACGCCTACACCCCCGGCGGACAGACAAGTTTTCGACCGGACCGCGCAGCGACCGTCTATACGAAAATTCTCAAGGGAATCTATCCGGATATTCCTGTTGTATTGGGCGGCATCGAAGCCTCGCTGCGACGGCTCACGCATTACGACTATTGGAGTAACTCCATAAAACCGTCGATCCTCGTCGAAAGCGGTGCCGACCTGGTGGCTTACGGTATGGGCGACAAGGTGATGACAGATGTGGCCAAAACCCTCCACAACGGCTTTAATATGAAGTTACTGCGAAAAATCCCGCAGGTGGCGTGGTTGGCCGATCGTCAGCGGGCCGAGAGCGTCGAAGGAGCGATCCGGCTGCACTCTTACGAAGAATGCCGCAACGATCCGAGAAAATTCGGCGAAAATTTTGTGACGATCGAAGTCGAGTCGAACCGTTGGGCGGCCCATCCGCTTGTCGAGCCCACGGGCGAAAGTGTTGTGGTGGTCAATCCGCCCTACCCGCTGCTGACCGAGGCCGAGATAGACCGCAGTTTCGACCTGCCCTATACCCGAAAACCGCATCCGCGCTACGCAGGCAAAGGCGATATCCCGGCTTACGAGATGATCAAAAATTCCGTAAATCTGCACCGGGGATGCTTCGGCGGGTGCAGTTTCTGTACAATCTCGGCCCATCAGGGGAAATTTATCGTCAGCCGCTCCACGGCATCGATCCTGCGCGAGGTCGAGGCGATCGCTGCCGAGCCGGGGTTCAGGGGCTGTCTCTCCGACCTGGGCGGCCCGTCAGCCAATATGTGGGCCATGCGGGGACACGACCAGAAGTTGTGTGAAACCTGCACGCGCCCGTCATGCATCCACCCCCGAATGTGCAAAAACCTCAACGCCGACCACCGTCCGCTGCTCGAATTGTATCGGCGGGTGCGGGGAGTGAAAGGCATCAAAAAAGCCTTTATCGGCAGCGGTATTCGCTACGACATGTTTTTAGAAGGGGACGGCGGGTATTTTTCCGAAGTGGTGCGGCACCATACTTCAGGTCGTCTGAAAGTGGCCCCGGAACATACGTCCGAAAAGGTGTTGGCCTTAATGCGAAAACCGTCGTTCGCGCTGTTCGAAAAGCTCGATGCCGACTTTAAGAAGATCTGTGAGGCCAACGGCCTGCAATACCAATTGATCCCCTATTTCATTTCGAGCCACCCGGGCTGCACCAAGGGCGATATGGGCGAGTTGGCCGCGATCACCCGTCGTCTGAAGCTCCACACCGAGCAGGTACAGGATTTTACCCCGACACCGATGACCTTGTCGTCCGTCATGTTCTGGACGGGTGAAAACCCTTACACGGGCGAAAAACTCTACGTCGCCCGCAACCAGGACGACAAGCGGAACCAGAAAAAATATTTTTTCACCCCGAAAAAATAGCTATCTTTGAATCCCC
>JAITVB010000005.1 GCA_031286025.1 Rikenellaceae bacterium | reverse complement strand
AGTTACGGCGGTTCGCCACGCGCGAGCATTTCGTTGGCCAAGGCGGCCAAGAGCTACGCCTTCATCAAGCGGCGCGGCTATGTGATCCCCGAGGATGTGCGGGCCATCTGCCACGATGTGCTGCGCCACCGCATCGGGCTTACCTACGAGGCTGAAGCCGAAAACATCGCCCCGGAAGAGATCATCACCGAAATCCTCAACACAGTCGAAGTGCCCTAAGGATGAACCGCACGATCCATATATGGGTGGCGACTTTGTTGTTGTTGCCGTCGGCCGCCGGGGCTCAGGTCAAGACGTTCGACGACCTCTACAACACCTATTCGAAAAAAGCGGGCATCGAGTCGAAAACCGTCGGCAGGTTGATGTTGGCCACGGCCCGCCTGGCAAGCAAGGAGATTCCGGAAGGGTTGGTGTCGGTCAAGGTGTTGGCCGTCAAAGAACCTTCCAAACCGGCGACAGGTGTGGTCGCAGCCCTCGAACGCGATTTCCGGGCGGTGGCAGCGGGTTGCACCCTGCTGACCGAAAGGTCTGAGGACGGCAGCGCGGTCAAGGTCTACGGCTACCCGATCGCCGGCAACAAGATCAGGGACATCATCGTCTACGGCGCCGGGGCCGGCGGCGCACTGTTCGTAATGCTGATGGGCGGCGAATTTTCCAACAATGAAAAATTCATACGGGAATTAGGGAAAAAAACTGAGTCGGGAACAAACGAAAAATGACAGAGAGTGCGGATATACTGAAACGCGTCCGAAAGATCGAGATCAAAACCCGCGGGTTAAGCAAGGAGATCTTTGCCGGAAAGTACCATAGCGCGTTCAGGGGGCGCGGGATGGCTTTCAGCGAGGTACGCGAATACCGTATCGGCGACGACGTGCGCGACATCGACTGGAACGTCACCGCCCGCAACCGCACCCCTTATATCAAGATCTACGAAGAGGAACGCGAACTGACCCTGATGTTGTTGATCGACGTCAGCGGCTCGCGCTTTTTCGGCACCACCGACCGCCTGAAGCAGGACGTGATTACCGAGATCGCCGCCGTGCTCGCCTTTTCCGCCTCGCAGAACAACGACAAGATCGGCTGCATCTTTTTCAGCGACAAGATCGAAAAATTCATCCCGCCGAAAAAAGGGCGGCAGCATATTCTGGCGATCATCCGCCAACTGTTGGAGTTCCGGCCCGAAAACACCGGCACCGACCTGGGCGGGGCGTTGCGCTTCCTGACCAACGTCGGTAAGAAGCGCTGCACGTCGTTCATCCTCTCGGATTTTTTAGATACCGACGGCAGCAGGGCACGCTTTGAAGATGCCCTGAAGATCGCCTCGCGCAAGCACGATCTGGCGGGTATCCGCATATACGACCCTCGTGAAACGGAATTGCCGGACGTGGGCATCGTCGAACTGCTCGACGGCGAAACGGGCCGCAAGGTGTGGACCGACACCTCGTCGGCCCGCACCCGCCAGGCGTGGGCCGCATGGTGGACATCGTCCAACCGGCTGATCGACAAAACCCTGAACCGCAGCCGCGTCGACAACGTCATGGTGTCGACCTGTGACAACTATGTAAAGGCCTTGCTGAAACTTTTTTCGAAACGGTAACAACGATGCGCAAGCGACCGATCCTCATCCTGACCGCCCTCGTGGCGTTGGCCGTCCCGGCGGCGCAGGCCCAGAATCCGCCCGTACCCGCGGTGCGGGCACGGGTCGTGCCGGACAGTATGGCGATCGGCGACCGTTTCCGGATCGAGGTCGAGGTCGAAAAAGATCTGGTGCAGGTAGTCGAATTCCCCGGCTATGAAGGTACGTTGGCCAAAGACATCGAGATCGTGAGCGAATCGCCCGTCGACACCCTCGCCCGCGACGGCCGCCGGGTGACGATCCGTAAAACGTGGACGTTGACCACCTTCGAGGAGGGCATCTACTCGATCGGCCGTTTCCCGGTGCTCTATGCCGACAAGAACGTGCTCGACACGCTGCTCTCGATCGATTCGCTGTCGTTCATGGTGACCACCTTTCCGATCGACACGCTCACGCAGACCATCTATGACATCAAGGCTCCGTTGCGCGCGCCTGTGAAATTTGCCGAGTTCGGGGGCTGTCTCGTCCTCGGCTTTTTCGTCCTGCAATTACTTTATGCGATCGTTTACGCCATCGTCAAGAGTCGTCAGCGCCGCCGCCGGGGCGAGAAAGTCACGCTACGCCCGGCCGAGCCGGCCCACGTGCGCGCCATCCGCGAACTCGAACGCCTCGAAGCTGAAAAACTGTGGCAGAACAACCGCCACAAACTCTACCATACCCGCCTGACCGACATTGTACGCACCTACATCGAAAAACGTTACGGGATCGACGCCCCGGCGATGACCTCGGACGAGATCCGCGACGAGATGGAGAGACGGATCAACAGCAAGCGCATCCTCACCCGACTTTCGCGCCTGCTCTCGACGGCCGATCATGTCAAATTTGCCAAATACATCCCCGGCCCTGAAGACAACGAGATGTCGTACAACGACGCTTACTGTTTCGTCGAGGAGACCAAACCCACCGTCGTGGCCGATGAACCCACAGAGAGAAAGGAGGGCGATGATGCGTAATCAGTTGATTCTTTTTTTGTTTACCTTATCCGCAAGCCTGAGTGCCGTACAAACCGTCTGGGCCCAGGCCCTGCCCGAGCGCCGCTTCATCCGCCAGGGCAACGAAGCTTTCCAACAAGGCAACTACGACGCGGCCGACGTCAGCTACCGCCGTGCCCTCGAAAAAGCGCCGTGGTCATACGAAGCCGATTTTAACCTGTCGGACGTAATCTATAAACAGGAGCGTTACGACGAGGCGGCCCAACAATTCGGCCGATTGGCCCAAGCATCGGCCGACAATCCCGAGCTTCAGGCCCAGGCCTATTACAATCAAGGGAATGCGCTTTTCAAGCAACGAAAGTTGGAAGAAGCCCTCGAAGCCTATAAAAACTCGCTGCGGGCCAACCCCGACGACCAGGAAGCGAAATTCAACCTCGCCTACACCAAAAAACTGCTCGAAAAGGACAAAACTCCCGACAACCAAAACCAGAATCAAAGTCAGCAACAAAACCCGCAGCAGAATCCGAACCAACAACCGCAGGATCAACCTCAAAAACCGCAGGATCAGCAGCAGAAGCCCGAATCCCGGATGAGTCCCGAGCAAGCGCAGCAACTGCTCAACGCGATCCAAAACAACGAAGACCGTACCCGCGAAAGGGTCGACTCGCAACGCACAGGTCTGCCCGTGCGATCGGGTAAAAACTGGTAGACGACTATGTATTTCGAACGATTCGCCCATCCCGAACTGCTGTGGTTACTGACCATCCTCCTGCCGATGGCCGGCTATTACGTGTTCCGTATACGGCAGGGCGGGGCGACGATCCGCGTTTCCAACACGGCATCACTATCCGGAAGACGCCATGAAAAAAAATACTGGCTGCGACACCTGCCGGCCGTGCTGCGGGGAGCGGCCGTGGCGGCGATCATCGTGGCGTTGGCCCGCCCGCAGACAAGCGAATCGAATCAAACCTCGACCACCGAGGGGATCGACCTGGTGATCGCCCTCGACATTTCGACCAGCATGTGGACACGCGATTTCACCCCGGACCGCCTCGAAGCCGCCAAGGAAGTGTCGCGCGACTTTATCATCAACCGTCCCGACGACCGCATCGGCTTAGTGGTCTTTGCCGCCGAAAGTTTCACGCAATGCCCGTTGACGACCGACCGGGCGACATTGCTCGGCCTGTTGACCAACGTTCACAGCGGCATGGTCGAAGACGGCACCGCCATCGGCAACGGCCTGGCCACGGCGATCAACCGCCTGCAGGAGAGCCGCGCTGCAAGCAAGGTCGTGATCCTGCTCACCGACGGGATCAACAACAGCGGCCAGATCACCCCGCTGACGGCGGCCGAGATCGCACAAACACTCGGCATCCGCGTCTACACGATCGGTGTCGGTACGCGCGGCACCGCCCCCTCGCCCGCCATCGACCCCTGGGGCGCCCTCACCTTCGTGATGGCCAAGGTCGAGATCGACGAAGAAACCCTCACCCGAATCGCCACGATGACCGGCGGCGAATATTTCCGGGCTACCGACAAAGAGAAACTCAAAGAGATATACGATCGTATCAACGCTCTGGAAAAAAGCAAAATAGAAGTCGACGACATCACCCTTTACCACGAGCGTTTTTTGATCTTTGCCTTAACGGCACTGTTTCTGGTACTTGTAGAATTCTTTATCAAAAACTTTTATTTGCGACAAATTCCATAGGCGATGTTCCGGTTTGAATCTCCCGAATTTTTGTTGATACTGGCAGCGATCCCGCTGTTGGCAACGATTTTCGTGTTAGCGCGGATTGGGGCGCGACGCAGGTTGGCACGGTTCGGCAACCCGACCACACTGCGGCCGCTGATGTCCGAGGCGTCGCCCCGGCGCGTGCGCAACAAATTCATCCTGTTGGCCATCGCCATCGGATTGGTCGTCGCAGCGTTGGCGCGTCCGCAATTCGGGTCGAAGTTGCGCGAAAGCACCTCGCAGGCGGCCGAGATCATCCTCGCCGTCGACGTGTCGAACAGTATGTTGGCCGAAGATTTTTCGCCCAACCGGTTGGAACAGGCCAAATACGCCATCACCCGCCTGTTGGGCCAAATGACCAAAGACCGCATCGGCCTGGTGGTTTTCGCCGGCAAAGCCTACGTACAACTCCCCCTCACGGCCGATTACACCACGGCCCGTAACTTTGTCAAAAACCTGTCGCCCACCATGGTGTCGCACCAGGGAACGGCGATCGGGGCGGCAATCGACCTGGCGGCAACTTCGTTTTCATCCGGCACCGAAGAAAGCCGTGCGCTGATCATCATTTCCGACGGCGAAAATCACGAAGACGATGTTGTAACAGCCGCCCGTCGCGCCTCCGAAACGGGTATCCGCATCTACACTATCGGGATGGGTACCCCCGAAGGCGCTCCGCTGCGCATCGGCGGCCAGATGCTCCACGACGAAGAAGGCAATCTGGTGGTGAGCAAACTCGACGAAAAGACACTCGAAGAGATCGCCATTACCACAGGCGGCGCCTACATCCGCGCCTCGAACCAGAGCGTGGGATTGAACGAAATCGTCACCGAGATCGACCAGATGGAGAAGAAAAGGGCAACCGCTTTGTCTTTCTCCGACTTCAACGACCAGTTCCCCCACCTGTTGTGGGGGGCGTTGGCACTGCTGCTGATCGAATTCGGAATAATCCCGCGCAAAAACCGCATCCTGACCCGATTCAATATTTTTCGATAGGACGGCGGTATAATCCTGGTTGTCAGTATAGGGAAAGCCGCATGGCCACCCGACGGCCACTCCCACTCTCCTGTTTTTACATATCATTTTCGAAAAATTCCAATTCTTTTTCTACTTTTGGAGGAATGAAGCGAGGGGGATTTCCCCTTTTCGCCGGAAATTATCGCCCCCGACCCTGAGGCACATCCACCGCAGACAACAAGCTATGGCTGTTAAATACTACCATTCCGAAAACCCCTTCACTCTGGAGAACGGCGAAACGCTCCACGGCCTGACCATTGCCTACCACACCTTCGGCAAGCGGCGGGCGGCGGGCGACAACGCGGTGTGGGTATGCCACGCACTGACGGCCAACTCGGACGTGGCCGATTGGTGGCCCCACACGGTCGAATCGGGAAAATTCCTCGACCCGAACCGCTACTTCACCGTCTGTGCCAACATCATCGGCTCGCACTACGGCTCGACCGGCCCGTTGAGTACCGATCCCGTTACAGGCAAACCCTATTATAACCGTTTCCCGTTCATCACCGTAC
>JAITVB010000257.1 GCA_031286025.1 Rikenellaceae bacterium | reverse complement strand
GATCCCCCACCCGCCGGTGCGGTAACCGAACCCGCCCGAAACGTTGTAACTTTCGCCGTATTCGGTGAACGAGATGTCCTTATACATCGAACCGTAGGCGGCGTAGCCCGCACGGACGAACGTGTTCGGCGACACCGCGAATTCCATCCCGACGCGGATGTTGTCGGCCGGTTTGTAGGTCGAAGCCACTTGGTCGGCCACATCCATATCCTCGATGTTGCTCTCATAGAAGAGCTTCATCTTGTTGTACCACACGCGTTCGTAATCGATCGACACGATGGCGATATTGCCCAACGTGCCTGAAATCCCGGCCAGAAAACGGGTCGGGGTTTGCATGTCATACTCGTCGTAGAACATCGCCGACTTGCTGTCGCTATAGGTGTTGTCGGCGAAATAGCCGGACATATCGCACCAGTAGGAGTCCTTCGAACGGATGTAGGTCGGGGTGTGGATCGCGGCCGAAACGCGCAGTTCCGGAATCGGGCGCACGATGGCCCCGAATTTAAAATTCCAAGCCGAGGATTCCTGCTCAAGGTTACGGACATACCTGAAATTCAGAATGTCGTATCCGCCCCCGCGAGGGTTGGCCGCTTCGTCATAGACGTTTTCCTCCTCGTAGTAATTTTCCTGGATACCGAAGCCTGCCCCTAAGTAGAGCTTGTTGGTAAAATTGAATCCCATCGCGATGTCATACTGCCCGACCCGCCCGTTGGTCGTCCGGCGGAATTTCGAGTCGAGCACCGCGTCGGGGCTCAGCATCCCATTGAGGTTATACCCTACGTTGGGATCGGGGTCATGGTTGATCAGGTAACTGTCCCAGGCCATCATCGCCCCGGTCTGTTGGAAATTCTCTCCATAGTCGAGCTTGTCGGCTATGTTGCCGGGCAGTATCTGGTCTTGGTGAATGTAGTTGTAGTCGTTGAGTTGGGCGGTGAAGGCGTCGAGTATCGACCAACCCGATTGGCCCGCCGCGTTGGTTACCCCGCCGAAATCGGCCAGTTTGGTGTAGGCGAATCCCACCGTGAAACTGGTCAGTGCCCCCGACCCTTTGTAGAGATTGGCCGCATAGCCGATGTTGTTGAAGGCGAATTTGGTTTTGTCGCCCGTGGTGTTGAGGGTGCTCAGCTCGTCGTGGTTGGCGGTTTTCATCGCATTGACGGTTACCGAGGGCGACATCGACAGTTCGGAACGAAGGTACATCCCCAGTCCGGCCGGATTCAACACCATCGACGACATGTCGGCCCCCAACGAGGAGAACGCCCCGCCCATCGCGGCCGAACGCGCCGTACCGAAACCATAGTTATACTGTGAGTAGCGGAAAACATCCGTAGCGGACAACACTCCGTCCGAAGCCTGGCCGTAAGCCGCGCCGCCCGCGAGCACTGTTGCGGCTACGGCAAGATATAGCAATTTTTTCATACGTGTCGTTTCTGATTTGTAACTGTTTGGGGGCTGTCAGGCCGGTTAGCGTCTGCGCGAGCCGCCACCGCTGCTGCTTCCGCCACCGCCGCCGCTGCTGCCGGACGAGGAACTCGGTGAGTAACTGCCGCCCGAACGGCTGCTTGTGCCGCTGCTGCCGCTGTTACTCGGCATCGAGGGGGACGACGACGATCCACGCCGTTGGTAGGAGCTACCGCCGCTGTTGTCGGTCGAACGGCTCGGAGTATTTCCGGGATTGTAGGTTCCGGAACCACGGCTTGAACCGCGGCTCGAACTGCCGCTCGGATTGTAGCCGCTGCCCGTCCCGCCCGACGGGGTGCTCGAATTGCTGCGGCGGTAGAAAGTCACGCCGTTTTCGGTGCGCGTAGAGGTATTGCCCGAGCCGAGGGTCGCCCTGCCAGGGGTCAGGTTGCTGCCCGCTCCGCGGCGCGAAGGATTGACCGAGGTGCCGGGAGTGACCGAGGTGGTCGTTCCGCCCCGGCGACCCGATACGGCACCTCCGGAAGCACTCGTGCTGTGGCCGTCGTTCACGGTCGAACGGGGATAGACGGCGGTACTGCCTGTCATGGGCCGACGGGCGCCGTTTATCACATTGCGGTCATAGCGGCCGTAGTAGGGTGCCGGGCCGGAATAATAGCCATCCCGGTAACCGTTCCAATACCCCCGGTTGTAACCGCCGCCCCAACCGTAGTGGGAACCCCAACCATAACCATAGTAAGGATAGCCCCACGACATGGATGACGACCAAGAAGGCGAACCCCAGTAGGGGGCATGCCAATTCCAGTACGGGCGGTACCAGGACCACGAGTTCCATCCGTAGCAATAGTTCACCGGACGGCCCCAGGTACCGAACATCGAGGTGACGTAGCGGGGTTCGACCCACACCTGATCACCCATCACGATCACGCTGTAAAACGCCGGGTCATAGCCCATCGTCTGAAAATAGGCGTCGCTGTAGCGGTAATCCCAATAGCTGCTTGGCAGGTTGTAGGTCAACGAACCGAATCCCTGCAGCCGCCGGGCGTAAGATTCTTCGTAAGTGTCCGAAAAAATGTCTTCGGAGTAATAGCCGTCGAGGCCGGCGTTTTCGATCTCTTCGAGCGCATAGCGTTCGCGGGCGACAACCGCATCGGCGGCACGCTGTTCGGCGGCGGTACGCGCGGCGGCTATGCGGGCGGACTGTTCAGCCTGGGCACGGGCAATGGCTGCGCGGTCATGCGTTGCATAAAGGTCATCCGACGGGCCCCCGCTCCGCGAGGCACTCATCGTCGTGGTGCAAGCGGTGGCGATCAGCGCTCCGCCCACCAACATCATCGCGTATTTGACAAGAATTTTCATGGCTTACCTCCTTGTATTCCTTTTTATATACAACGTAAAAATCGACAAAAAGTTACGTGTCGGGCGATCTTCCGCATCCGTCCCCGCACCTTTCCATACAAAGATACGCATTTTTGACGATAGTCCGTTAGAATCATGTTAGAATATGGATACGAAAGCCCCCTTTTCGCTGCATGCTTTGAAATCCAACCTAAAAGTATTAACTTTGCGCTCCTGAAAACACAAGGAAATTTATGGCGAAAGAACTCAAGGAACTCACCTCGCGCGAGGAAAATTACTCGCAATGGTATAACGATCTGGTCGTGAAGGCCGGGTTGGCCGAAAACTCGGCCGTGCGCGGCTGCATGGTGATCAAGCCCTACGGTTATGCGATCTGGGAAAAGATGCAGCGCGCCCTCGACGACATGTTCAAGGCGACGGGTCACGTCAACGCCTATTTTCCGCTGCTTATCCCGAAGTCGTTCTTCAGCCGCGAGGCGAGCCATGTCGAAGGCTTTGCCAAGGAGTGCGCCGTGGTGACCCACTATCGCCTCAAGACCTCGCCCGACGGCAAAGGCGTGGTGGTCGACCCCGAAGCCAAGCTCGAAGAAGAGCTGATCGTGCGTCCCACTTCGGAAACGATCATTTGGGCCACGTATAAAAATTGGATCCAGTCGTATCGCGACCTGCCCGTCCTGTGCAACCAGTGGGCCAACGTCGTGCGGTGGGAGATGCGCACCCGCCTGTTCCTGCGTACCGCCGAATTCCTTTGGCAGGAAGGCCATACCGCCCACGCCACCAAAGAGGAGGCGATCGAGGAAACGTATAGAATGGTCGGCGTTTACCGCGACTTTGCCGAGCAATGGATGTCGGTGCCGGTGATCGTCGGCCGCAAAACCGACAACGAACGCTTCGCCGGGGCCGAGGACACCCTCTGCATCGAAGCGTTGATGCAGGATGGCAAGGCGTTGCAGTCCGGCACGTCGCACTTTCTCGGACAGAATTTTTCGAAGGCTTTCGATGTGCAATTCGCTGACCGCGAAGGGAGACTCGATTATGTGTGGGCTACTTCGTGGGGGGTGTCTACCCGCCTGATGGGCGCGTTGATCATGGCCCACTCCGATAACAACGGCCTCGTGCTGCCTCCGAAGCTTGCCCCGATCCAGGTGGTGATGGTGCCGATCTACAAAGGAGAAGAAGAACTGAAGCAGATCGTTGAAAAATTCGAAGGCATTGCTGCCGAACTCAAAAAGCGCGGCATCAGCGTGAAAATCGACGACCGCGACAACGTACGCAGCGGTTTCAAGTTCGCCGAATACGAATTGAAGGGCGTTCCTCTGCGTTTGGCGATGGGCCCGCGCGACATGCAGAACGGCACGATTGAAGTGGCCCGCCGCGACACGCTCGCCAAGGAAACCGTTTCGCAGGAGGGTTTGGCCGGGTTGCTTGAAAACCTGCTCGTCGAAATCCAGGAAAACATTTTCGCCAAGGCCGTGAAATTCCGTCGGGAGATGACCACGCCGGTCGACACCTACGACGAATTCAAGCGCGTGTTGGACGAAAAAGGCGGCTTCGTGCTCGCCCATTGGGACGGCACCGGCGAAACCGAGTTGCAGATCAAGAACGAAACGAAGGCCACCATCCGGTGCATCCCTTTCGACGCACCGGAAGAGGAGGGCAAGTGCATCCTTACGGGCAAACCGTCGAAGCGCCGCGTGATCTTCGCCCGCTCTTATTAGACTGCACGTGTTCCCGGCATAGCCGTCCGGTCGCAGGTGTATTTTTCGAATCTCGCGATGAAAATTGAACCCTACATATTCTCCATTTGTCCGTGGGAGATAAAAGATGCGTCGTCGATCGCCGAACAGGCGAACAACATCCGCATCTGGAACTGTGTGCGCGACTATTTTCCTTGCCCCTACACGCTGAACGATGCCGAAGATTTTCTCAAAATGGTTTTGAGCAGGGATCGGCTTTGCGAATTCGCCATTAAAATCAATGGCAAGGCCGTCGGCGGCATAGGCTTCATCCCCGGGACCGACGTCGAGCGGATCAGCGCCGAGGTAGGCTACTGGATCGGCGAAGCCTACTGGGGGCGCGGGATCGTTACCGAGGCCTTGCGGGCGTTGGTCGGATATGTGTTTGAGACCACGGAAATCACGCGCCTTTTTGCCCCGGTGTTCGACTTCAATGCGGCCTCGATGCGCGTGCTCGAAAAAGCGGGGTTTTCGAAAGTCGGCGTCCTGCACCGGGCAGCCGTTAAAAATGGGCGGGTGATTGACCTGCACTACTATGAATTACTGAAAGATGACGACTCCGAAGAATAAAAAGGAGGGCAGGGTTTTAACGTTTGACGTGACGGAATCTTCGCCGCTGCTTGAATTCTTGTTTGCCCGGATGTCCGAGAAAAGCCGCACCACCGTCCGCTCATTTCTCACTCACCGCCAGGTAAGGGTCAATCACCTGGTAACCACCCGATTTGATGCTCCGATCAAACCGGGTGACACCGTGACCGTCGGTTTCGAAAAGGGCTACGAAGAATTCCGCCACCCGATGCTACGCATTATCTACGAGGACAACCACTTGGTGGTCATCGACAAAAAATACGGACTGCTTTCGATCGCCACGCCCAAGGTGGCAGAAAAGACGGCCTACCATATCCTGAGCCAATACGTCAAGCAACGCGATCCGCGGGCGATGATCTTCGTCCTCCACCGCCTGGATCGCGAAACGTCCGGCCTGATGATCTTCGCCAAGAGTGAAGCCGTGCAGCAGACGATGCAGAAAAACTGGTCGGAAGCGGTCACCGAGCGGAAATACCAGGCCGTGGTCGAAGGTATTCCCCCGAAAGAGGAAGACACGATCGTTTCGTTACTCGCTGAGAACAAGGCCTTTCGGGTTTACGTCACTCGCAACGAAGACGAAGGCCGCCAAGCTGTTACCCGCTATCGCCGCGTGACGGACAACGGCGCTTACGCCCTGCTTGATCTCGAACTCGAAACCGGCCGCAAGAACCAGATCCGCGTCCAACTCGCCTCGATCGGCCACCCCGTTGCGGGCGACAGAAAATATGGGGCCAGGACGAATCCTCTGGGCCGCGTTGCCCTCCACGCCGGAAAGCTCGCCTTTGTGCATCCCGTCACGAAAGAGGCGTTGAATTTCGAAAGCCCGTTGCCTTACAGATTCACCTCGCTTTTCGACAAGAAACAGGGCCGTCTACCGGTTGCAGATTGAGTGGTAAGGGCAATAGCCGCACGTGGTCGGGTCTTCACAGGGAGTGAAAGGTACGGCGGGATCGAACAGCATGCCGAGCGTTGCCCGGAGGTGTTCCGTCAACGGCAGACGATAATCCGAAAAAGCCTCGACGGCTTTTTTTTGTTTTTCGCCGTCCGGCGGCTGCGTGTCAACCAACAAAGGCGAGTAATTTTCGGCCGCCGCTCCCTGCATCGAACGGACGTAATAGAGCGAGGGAATCACTTCGCGCCCGGTTTCGGCATGTAACGCAAGGGCGTAGACGAGCGTCTGCAGGACGGCCGGATTGCGGTCGCCGTGGCGGTGCGAGAACAGGGCGTCGAGGCCGGGGAATTCGGAATGGCAGACCCCGGTTTTGTAATCGACCACGCGAACCGCCCCCCCGGTAAGCGAATCGATGCGGTCGACTTTCCCCCCTAAGCGTACGTGGCGAGACTGGTTGTTCACGAAGAATTCAAACGGCGCGCCGACCCACCTTTCGACTTCGGCCACGACAAAGCCGCCGCAGCGGGCGTCGTAGGCCAACATCCCGCGCAGATAGTGGGCTACGATGTCGCGAACGAGTGACAGGTTGCCACCGAAATCTTCCTCGGCGATGGAATCGTCTCCCTTGAAAAATTCGGTGCGGACGGCCGCGTCGACCGCTTCTTCGACTTGTTTCCCTTTCAGAATGGCGGCGATGCGAGGAGTGGGGGCAGTGTCGCCGGACAGACTGCCGTAGATCAATTCCGCGGCTTTATGGAACAAGGTGCCGAACATCGGCATGTCAACTTCTTCGGTGATTTCTTCCGTAGGGCGCATCCGGGCCATGGCTTGGAAATAGAATTTCAGCGGACACTCGACATAGGCGTAAAGATCCGATGGAGTGAGTAGCCGCGGTTTTTCGTCGTTTAAAAATTCGTCGAGCCGTCGTCTGATGTCGGTTGATTTTTCGACCACGACAGGAGTTATTGGGGTGAAGCGGACGTTGAGTTGCAGATCGCGGTGCGTGACCGTGTGAGACGACTCATAGTCCAACTGGTGGATGTAGCGGCTCGGTTCGCCGGTGTGCTTGTCGTCGGCTTTGACCGAATAGACGAGATGTATGCGATGGGCGCGTTGTAGCAGGCGGTAGAAATAGTAGCCGTAGACCCCCTCGTGATGTTGGGGTGTGGGTAGCCCGTAGGCGTATCGCAATGTATAGGGAATGAACGAGCTCGATCCCGACAGGTTGCCCGGAAATGTGTCTTCGTTGACCGAAAGGATCAGCACGTTCTCGAAATCGAGGTTTCGCGTTTCGAGAATCCCCATTACCTGCAGGCCTTCCAACGGCTCGCCCTCATATGGGATCCGCGTATTCTGCAACATCTTTCGCAATAAAGACAACAGGATGTTGTCCGAAATATCCAGTTCGCAGGCGCGTAACGAATTCTGCAACTTGCCGATGCGGTCGATCATCAACGCAAAAAATTCGCGTTGGCGGGCGTTCTCGGTCTGCTCTTCGAGACGCAGGCGGCCACCGACGGACGCCAACACCGCAGTCAGGTAGTCACAAAGCGCATCCCAACCGTCGACCCCACGGAAGATCGACCCCAATGTTTCGTTGTCCGTAAAAAATTCTTCCTTCAGAAAGATCTGGCCGCGCTTCAGCGTTTCGGCGGCCAGGCGCGGAGCGGCCCCGGATTCGACGCCTGCGATGTAAGGATGCGTCAGCAGGCCCGTTACGTCGCTGTGATGAAAAGAGGTATGGCCGTTGCGTTCGCGCTTACGGCGTTGGAGCTCGGCCAGGCGTTCCAGAAACGTGTAGGCCGGGGTTTGCCGCAGCGGGTAGCCCATTGTGATATTGACCGCCGCCACTTCGTCGGGAATCGCGTAAAGCACCGGCATCAGCAGGTTTTCATCGGTCAGCACGACGGCGGTTTCCTTACCCGCAGCCTTGCCGTCAACCTCGACCTGCCGCAGGAAATCGGCGACATATTTGCACTGCATCGCGTCCGAGGGGGCGGCCACGGCGACGATCTCTTTCGGTTCGGTGAAACGGGTCGGCGGAATCGCGGTTTCCGACGGCGGAAAACGTTTCAGGTTATCGCGTAAAAATAGCCCGGCCTCCTGTTCACGGTTATCGACGTAATAGGTGTCCCAATCCCAGAAGAAGCGGGCCATGTCGCGGCTTTTGAGGGCGGAGAAAACTTTGACTTCGCTCTCACTCAAGGCATTGAAACCGATGAAAATATATTTTTCATCCGGGGTAAGCGGAAATGCCGTGTTATCCTCGCCGCAACGCTCGGCCGCCGCCCGGTAGACCATGCCAGGGTAAGCCATTTCGTTGGCGGCCAGTAATTCGCGGTATTCGTTGTAGATCGGCAGCAAGGTGTTCCAGATTCTCGAAAAACGTTGCTTTTCGGGCGAGTCGGCGGCCTCGACATTGAAATCCTGCCAAAACTCGCGGATGATCTCGATCTGTCGGGGGGTAAGGTACGAGTGGTCGGATTCGAGCCGTTTCAGGTCGGCGATGTTCACAAAAAGCATCGGTGCGTCGATCAGATATTTGTCGACCTGGTCGAAGTCGGCGAGTAGCGATTCGCCCCAAAAGTAGAATTTGTCGAACGGTTCGTCGTGGTGACGCGAGTAGGCCTTGTAGAGTTCGCAGATCAGGCGTACGGGGTCGCTGCGATGCAGCCCGGAGAGGGTGGTCATCAACTCGTCGACCGACAGGTAACGGGGCGACCACAGCGGGCGTCCGGCCAACGAGGCCAACGCCTCGTTGAAAAAAAGCCGCGCCCGGCGACTGGGCAACACCACGCGCAACGACGAAACTTCGTCGCCGTATTCGCGGTACAACTGTGCCGCAACCTCCTGTAAAAAAGTCTGCACTGATTTCTGGATTTAAGGAGCAAGATACGAAAACCGGAAAATTTTCGATAATTTTATCCGGAAATAATACTGTGTCATGGCGAAAGCGATTCCTCCTTCTGAACTGATCATCAACGGCGACGGCTCGGTATTCCACCTCCGCCTGAAACCGGGCGAGGCGGCCGAAAAAATTATCCTCGTCGGCGATCCCGGTCGCGTCGGCTTGATTGCCAGGCGGTTTAACCATGTAGAAACCCGGGTGGCCAACCGCGAGTTCGTCACCGCGACGGGCACCGTGAACGGCGAGCGTATCACCGCCCTGTCGACCGGCATAGGAACCGACAACATCGACATCGTGATGACCGAACTCGATGCGCTGTACAACGTCGATTTCACGACACGCACCGTGTGTCCCCATCTAAAAAAACTGTGGATCACGCGGCTCGGGACTTCGGGCGCACTGCAACCCGACATCGAAGCGGGCACTTGCCTGCTCTCAAAAACGTCGATCGGGTTGGATGGTGCGATTCGCTATTATGCCGGTTCTGAAAAAGTGCGCGACCTCGAACTGGAGCGCGATTTCATGGAACGCCTGCCCTGGCCGGCGGGGGTCAATCCGCCTTATGCCGTACATGCTTCGCCCAGATTATGTGAACTCTATACAGATTTTACGGAGGAGGGAATCACGCTTTCCGCCCCCGGATTTTACGGGGCACAGGGACGCGAAGTGCGCCTGCCGCTCGCAGCCCCGAACCTCAACCGACGGCTCGAAGATTACCGCTACCGCGGCCGTCGAATCACCAACTACGAAATGGAGGGGTCGGCCTTGGCCGCGATGGCTGCCATGTTGGGCCACGAGGCGGTGACCGTCTGCACCGTCATCGCTCAGCGCGTGGGTCGCGAAGCCCGGACCGACTATGGCGGATTTATCGACCGGATGATCGATTTGTGTCTCGAAAAACTTGTGAATTTGAATAAAAATCCATACCTTTGAAAATTGAACCGACCGCTGTTTCGGAAAATACCTGAAAATAATAAAAACCGCTATGAAATTCGTCGTATCCAGCACCGCCCTGCTCAACCTGCTGCAGGCCACCGGCAAAGTGATCAGTACCAGGAACACGTTGCCCATCCTCGACTATTTTCTCTTCGAGTTGAGTGACAACATGCTCCGGATCACCGCTTCGGACCTCGAAACCACTCTCATCGGCAAACTTGCCATCGACCAGGTGGAACAGGAAGGGGTGATCGCCGTCCCGGCCAAACGCGTGCTCGACACCCTGCGCGAATTTCCGGAACAACCGCTGACGATCGAAGCCAACGAATCGACATGGGAAGTGAGCGTAATCTGGAAATCCGGGAAATTGACCATCCCCGGAACCTCGGGCCTGAGCTACCCGAAACCGGCACAGGTCGAAGAAGCCGAAAGCCACGCGCTGACCTTGGCTGCGGAAAGCCTGTTGGGCGGCATTGAAAAGACGATCTTCGCCACGGCCGACGACGAAATGCGTCCCGTGATGAATGGGATCTTTATGAACATCGAAGGCGAAACACTCACTTTCGTGGCCACCGACGCCCACAAACTGGTGAAAAACGTGGTGGACGGCATCGGCAGCGACATCACCGCCTCGTTCATTCTGCCCAAGAAACCGGCTAACCTCGTCAAAGGCATCCTGCCTAAGGAAGAGGGCGACATCCGGATCGAATTCGACAAGAAAAACGTAGTCTTCACGCTGAGCAAATACACGATGGTGTGCCGTTTGATCGAGGGCACCTACCCCAACTACAACGCCGTGATCCCGGTGGCCAACCCCAACAAGGTAACCGTCGACCGCGCCGAACTGATCAGCAGCATCAAACGTGTGGCCGTGTGCTCGAACCCCTCGACCAACCTGATCAAACTCGACATCACGAACGACCTGATCAGGCTCACCGCCCAGGACATCGACTTCTCGGTGTCGGCCGAAGAGTCGATGGCATGCAGCTATGAGGGCGACTCGATTACGATCGGCTTCAAGTCGACTTTCCTGGGCGAACTCCTGTCGAACCTCGAAACCGAGCAGATCGTGATCGAACTGGCCGATTCGACCCGCGCCGGCGTATTCAAACCGGTCGAAGTTGAAACGGGCAATCGGGAGGAGGTCCTGATGCTGCTCATGCCGATGATCATTAACTCGTAAGGAAGGCCGGATGCGACTTAACCTGAAACGTCCGATCCTCTTTTTCGACCTTGAAACGACAGGCGTCGATCCGGCCGTGGACCGGATCGTGGAGATTTCTTTTATCAAGGTTTCTCCCGACGGGAAGGAAGAAACGAAAACCCGGCGGTTGATCCCCGAGATGCACATTCCGGAAGAGGCCTCGGCCATCCACGGCATCACGGACGAGGACGTGAAGGATTGCCCGACGTTCAAATCCGTGGCCAAGTCGTTGGCCGCTTATATTGAGGGGTGTGATCTGGCGGGTTACAACTCGAACAAATTCGATGTGCCGGTGTTGGCCGAAGAATTTTTGCGGGCCGGGGCAGACGTCGACCTGAAAAAGAAAAAACTGGTCGACGTCCAGAATATTTTTCACCGGATGGAGCAGCGAACGCTCGTTGCCGCCTATAAATTCTACTGCGGAAAGACGCTTGACAACGCCCATGCAGCCGAAGCCGACACGCGGGCCACGTACGAGGTGCTGTTGGCCCAGATCGACCGTTACCCCGAAGTGGAAAACGACGTCGAATTTCTGGCCGGATTTTCGGCCCGCACTCAGGATGCGGACTTCGCCGGACGCATCGTTTATGACGAAAAAGGGGTGGAGGTCTTCAACTTTGGCAAGCACAAGGGACGGCCGGTGGCTGACGTGTTCCGCGAAGAACCGAGCTACTACGCATGGATGATGAATGGCGAGTTTCCGCGTTACACGAAGAAGGTAATCACCGAAATCCGCCTGCGCGAACTGTCCAGGAAATAACCCCGCTTTACCCGAACAAACCGACCAAAACTAAAAAACCGGTAAATTGATGAAGAGGATTTTTGCTCTCGTATGCCTGGGCCTGTTGGCCGCGGCGTGCTGCCAGAACCAGAAGGAAACCAAGCCTGCAACTCTCGATCCCAATCTTCAGGGCGACTTGGGCAACGGCACCTACATCAATCCGGTGTTGGGCGGCGACTACGCCGACCCGACGATTATGCGCGATGGCGAAGATTACTATATGACTCATTCGTGCTTCAACTACCTGCCCGGCTTGGTGGTGTTTCACTCGAAAGACCTGGTGAACTGGGAACCGATCAGCTACGGGTTGACGACTTACCTCGGTTCGGGCTATGCACCGGACATCTGCAAGTACGAAGACAAATACTACATCTATTTCACCGTTTCGGGTGTATCGAACTTCGTGGTTTGGGCCGACTCGCCCTACGGGCCGTGGAGCAAACCGATCGACCTAAAAGTGGGTAATATCGACCCGTGCCATGTGGTGGGCGAAGACGGCTCGCGTTGGATGTTCCTGAGCCGCGGCACCCGCGTCCGGCTGACCGATGACGGGTTAGCCATCGTGCCGGGCACCCTCGAAACCGTTTACGAAGGATGGCAGTATCCCGCCGATTGGGTGACCGAGTGCTTCTGCCTCGAAAGCCCGAAGTTGCGCTACATCGACGGCTATTACTATTATATCAACGCCGAGGGCGGTACCGCCGGCCCGCCGACCAGCCACATGGCTACCCTGGCCCGCAGCAAATCGATCAACGGCCCGTGGGAAAACGACCCGAACAATCCGTTGGTTCACACTTGGGATGCCAAAGAACACTGGTGGTCAAAAGGACACGCCTCGATGATCGACACTCCCGAAGGCGAATGGTGGCTGATCTACCACGCCTACGAAAACGGATTTTATAACCTCGGACGCCAGACCCTGCTCGAACCGCTCGAAGGCACGGGCGACGGTTGGTTCCGCATCCCGGAAGGCATCCAGGCCGACCAACCGATCAAAAAACCGATCGCCTCAACCCCCGGTCCCGACCGCCGCACCCGTCTGGGCGAATTCCGCATCGGGTTGGATTGGAAATTTTACCGCGATTTCGATACCACACGCTATACGGTCAACAACAATACACTGACGCTCAAAGCCCAGGGCGACCGTCCGGGCAACTCGTCGCCGATCATGTGTGTGGCCGGTAACCACGCCTACGAAATCTCGTGCGAAATCGAAAAGAGCCCCGGGTCACGCGCCGGGATCGTCCTCTACTACGACAGCACCTACTATGGCGGCATCGGCTTCGACAGCGAAAACCGCTTCCGTTACCGCCGCGATGCCGGCAGCGGCCGCTACAAACATACCGGTGGCGACCACCTGTGGCTCAAGATCCGCAACGATAACCAAGTGGTCACCGGCTACTACAGCTACGACGGCCAGACGTGGGAAAAAGAAGACTGGGCACTCGAAGTGTCGGGCTTCAACCACAACACGCTCCACCAATTCCAGAGCGTGCTGCCCGCCCTCTTCGTAACGGGCGAAGGCCAGGCAACCTTTAAAAATCTGAAATACACGGTATTGTAACACGATGGGGAAAGGAATCCTGAAACTGGCGCTAACGCTCATCGTCTTGGCATTGGGGCTGACCCTTGCCGCCCAGGCAGTGGTCAAATCGACCACTCAGATCACGGTCGGCGGAAAGCCTTATTACCTCCACTCGATCAAGCGGGAGGAGACTGAAGCGGCTATAGCCCGGGCCTATGACATAGACTTGGAGGAGCTGCGCGCCAACAATTCGAATCTTGCCGCCGGGTTCGAACCGGGCAAGATCATTCGTATTCCGGTCACCCCCGAACGTCCTTATCAGCCCCCGGTGGCTACCCCATCGGCCGCGGGTAGTACCACCGGGGAGCAGATTGCATCGACCGGAGGGAACGTCGTTCCGGCCGATACGGCCACGACAGCACCGGCCTCCTTTTCGGGCACCGGTTCACGCCGGATGATCACACACACGGTCAACACCGGCGAAACGGCCTACGCCATCGCCAAACGCTATGCCGTGTCGGTGGCGACGATCGAAAAAGCCAACCCCGGCATCGACATCACGCGGCTCGGCATTGGCCAACGGATCTCTATTCCCCGTAGCCAGGTGGGCGAAGTGACCCAAACCGAGGTGCACGAAAGTTTTTTGAAAAAGAAGGAAGAACTGGCCCGGCAAAACCCGGGAGTTGACTTTCATCTGGTCGAGCGGGGCGAAACGCTCTATACGTTGGCCAACACCTATCATACGACGGTCGAAACACTGCACCGGTATAACGCCGACGAGTTGAAAGACGGGCTCAAGTTCGGTTCGATCCTGAAAATCCCGGTCTCTGTCCAGGTGGCCCAAACGCCCCTTTCGGCACAGGCCGAACCCGAACGCCTCTCGCGTGCCGAACGCCGCCGCCAGGCTGCGGAAGCCCAAGCCCAGGGAAAGCCCCTACCTCAGGAAATTCCCGCTGTCACAACCACCCCGCCACCTGTGGCACTTTTTTCGCCGCAAACGACTGCGACGGAAGAAGAAACCCCGCACCGCCGGGTGCGCCAAGCGGCATCGGACGAACCGGTCAACGTATTGGTCATGCTCCCTTTCACCTCGGCCAACGGCGAAGAAAAGAATTTCACCGATTTTTACAACGGGCTGCTGATCGCGATGGCCGACCTCAAGAACGAAGGGATTTCGGTCGATCTGAACGTGGTCAATACCGGACGTTCGGCCGACGTGACGGAACAGCTTACCCGCAGCGACGCCTTTGCCAACGCCGATCTGGTGATCGGGCCGGTCTACAACGAGCCGTTCGAAACAGCAGCCCGTCACGCTGACCGCCAAGGTACGCCGATCGTTTCGCCGTTGGGCGAAGTGAGTAGCGCCAGTCCCTACGTCTATCAGGTCGCTCCCCCTGCCGCGACACGCACCGACAAATGGCGCGAGGTGATCGGACAGGGCAAGAACGTGGTGGTCGTCACCCCCCAATCGGCTGTCGACGAAGAGTTGCGCGAGGAGATCGCTCCACTGTTGCCTCCCGACGCCAAACACGTACTCTACGTGAGCAAGAACACCCAACTGCGAAGCTATTTGGTGACCGACCGCGAAAACGTGGTGATCGTCGAAACGACTAATGAGAACACGACCGAGGCGATTCTGGCCGCCCTGAGCTCGATCCAGAACCAGATATCGTCGCGCACGCTCCGTTCCTATCCCATTCAGGTAATCGGCGGTTCGCGTTGGACCCGCTTCCCGACGCTCAACAAGGAACTCTTCTACAAACTCGACGTCACTTTTCTGACCACCTATTACGCCGACCGCAGCAACCCGCGGGTGGCCGCCTTCAACAACCGTTACATCTTGACTTTCGGGGCAGTGCCGACACTTTATGCTTACCGGGGCTATGACATCGGCAAGTTGTTCGTTTCGACCCTTTACCGCTATGGAGAACATTTCGACCGTTTCCTGAGCGGGAGTGAACATATGCCGCTGCAGGTGCCCTACCGCTTCGAGGAGACCCCGGACGGTAAACACACCAACGCCGAATGGGTGTTGGTGCGCTACAACAGCGATTTCTCGATCACGGTGAAGTGATCCCTGTGC
>JAITVB010000140.1 GCA_031286025.1 Rikenellaceae bacterium | reverse complement strand
CGAACAAACGTGCCAACACACGATAGACATTGCCGTCGACCACCGCATAGGGTTGTTCGTAGGCAAACGAGCAGATGGCCGCCGCCGTGTACTCCCCCACTCCTTTTAACGAAAGTACATCTTCGTAGGTCGTTGGGAAGCGGCCGCCGAAGCGCTCCACCACCTGACGGGCGGCCACATGGAGGCTGCGGGCGCGACTATAGTAGCCAAGACCCTGCCAGTATTTCATCACTTCGTCTTCGCCGGCCGCGGCCAGGGAAGCCACGTCGGGAAAACGCGCCATAAATCGGTAAAAATAGTCGAGCCCCTGCACCACACGAGTTTGCTGGAGAACCACTTCGGATATCCAGATCGTGTAAGGGTTGCGGCTCTCGCGCCACGGCAACGCGCGGCGGTGGGTTTCATACCATTCGGTCAGAATGGCGCTGATGGGTTCGGTGGTGTGTTTTTCGGTCGGCATCGTGGGCGAAGATACAAAGAAAGTGCGGATCATACGACACTTTGGCACTCTCTTTGCAATAGATCCGGTCGGAAGATCGTTCGGTTCACAACTGACCAAAAGAATATGCGGGCGAGGGAGTCTTTACAAAAAAACACCGGGAAAGTTTGTCTTCCCGGTGTTTTTGTTTCAGTACGGTCAACTATCTCCGGGCAGGGTACCTGACCCGTTTACGGAAAGATCCGCTCAGAGATGGCATGCCATACGCGAAACAGCCTTAGAGGATGCCTTGTTCGACCATGGACCTCGCCACTTTCATGAAGCCGGCGATATTTGCTCCTTTCATATAGTTGACATAGCCGTCCTTTTCGGTACCGAACTCAAGGCAAGCGCCGTGGATCGACTCCATGATCTGCTGCAACTTGGCGTCGACTTCAGCGGCCGTCCAGTTGATCTTCATCGAGTTCTGGGTCATTTCGAGGCCCGAGGTCGCTACTCCGCCGGCGTTGACCGCCTTGCCCGGGGCATACATCGTGCGGCTGTGGATAAAGGCTTCGATCGCTTCGGGCGTGCAACCCATGTTCGACACCTCGGCCACGCAAGTCACCTTGTTGGCGATCAACTGCTTGGCATCGGCTTCGCCCAATTCGTTCTGCGTGGCGCAAGGCAGGGCGATGTCGGTTTCGACTTCCCACGGACGGCGGCCTGCAACGAATTTCGAACCGGCAAAACGACCGGCATAAGGAGCCACCACGTCATTGTTCGACGTACGCAGTTCAAGCATATAAGCGATCTTCTCGGCGTCGAGGCCGGCCGAATCGAGGATGTAGCCGTCGGGGCCGGAGATGGTGATCACCTTCGCACCGAATTCAACGGCTTTGAGGGCCGCGCCCCAAGCCACGTTGCCAAAACCGGAGATCGACACCCTTTTGCCTTTGATGTCGATGCCCTGACGTTCGAGCATGCGGCGCAGAAAATAGACCGCTCCGAAACCGGTTGCCTCGGGACGGATCAGCGAACCGCCGTAGGTCATCCCCTTGCCGGTCAACACGCCTGTGTTTTCGCGGGCCAGTTTGCGGTACATCCCGTAGAGGTAGCCTATTTCGCGGGCACCCACGCCGATGTCGCCCGCCGGAACGTCGGTTTCAGGGCCGATGTAGCGCCACAGTTCGACCATGAAAGCCTGACAGAAGCGCATGATATCGGCGTCGGATTTCCCTTTGGGATTAAAATCAGAACCTCCTTTGGCACCGCCCATCGGCAGCGTGGTGAGCGAATTCTTAAACGTCTGTTCGAACCCGAGGAATTTCAGGATGCTCAGGTTGACGCTCGGATGGAAACGCAGCCCGCCCTTGTAGGGTCCGATCGCGTTGTTATACTGGACACGGTAACCCAGGTTGACCTGCACCTGGCCCCGGTCGTCGACCCAAGGCACCTTGAAAGTGAAAATGCGGTCGGGCTCGACGATGCGCTCGGCGATCTTGTTCGCCTCGAACTGGGGATGTTGGTTGTAGATATCTTCAACGGATACCAATACTTCGCGCACGGCTTGCAGGTATTCGGCTTCGCCCGGATGTCTGGCTTCCAGGTCGTTCATCAGTTGGGTTACGTTCATGGTAAAATCGTTCGTTAAAAGTTAATCCGAGAAATTTAGTCGAGCAAATATAATAACAAATCTGAATTTTGGAACTCCACGGGATAATAATCTCAAACTATTCAAACGCAAAAACGATCCCGGGCGCATCTCACGTCCGGGATAGTCTTCGAAATGAGCACGCAGTCAATAGCTGTAACCGATGACCGCAGGGATGGCTTTCGGGCCAAGGAAAGGATGTAGCGTGAACCCGAGGGTGTAGCCTTTCGTTGCGGGCAGGCGGTAGGCTTCGTAAGGCATTGCGCCCCACGAGTTGTCGCCCGCCACGCCCATCATCGCGCCGTCGATGCATAGTTCGACATAGTCGCGCGGGCGAATATCGTTGATGTGCGTCTGTTTCGGGCGCAGGTTGACGAGTTGTTCCCCGGTCTGGGAAATGTAGTTGTAAAGTTGGTACGGGCGGTTCGATTCCTGACCGTCGAAATCCTCAACCGAATTTCGCAGGGCGTTGAATTCGATCGTCCGGTCGGCCTCGACCGCCAAGCCGCGTCCGCTGTCGTCATAGAGCGCCACCCAACGAACGTCGGTCCGGTGACCGTTTTCCTGCGGACGGACATAGGGGAAATACATTTCCTCGGCCGTCGTCGTGTACTGGCCGATATCGGAACCCCAATTGCGGTCGATATAGTTTTCGCCCGGGCCGCGGCCGAAGTATTCTACGTTGTGCATCGGCGCGGGCAGACGCATCCGCAGGCCGAAGCGCGGCAAATCGGAAGTTTCGGCCGGTAGTGCGGGCAAGGTCGCCATGACGTGGATCAAGCCCGTGCCATAGATCGTGTAATCGACTTTCAGTGAGCCGCCAACCGATGCAAGGTCGTAGACTGCGGTCAGGGTGATCTTTTCACCGCTCGGAGAGTCACACGCAGCCGAGCGGATCTTCAGATCGCGGCCCACCTGTTTCCATGGTTGCAGGCGCGAGGGCATTCTGTTGCCGTAATCGTTGTCGGTCGGGCCGCGCCAGAAGTTGGGCTGCAGGCCAAAACCCCTTTCGAAATAATTGGTACCCGCTATCTCATATCGGGTTGGCATACCGGCCGACTCATCAAACGTAAATTTTACGACAGATGAGCCGACGGTAATTTCCGAACCCGATCGGGTGACCGAAAGCGGGGCGATCTTTCCGGAGAGGGCATAAGGTTGTTTCGGGGCAGAAAGCGAAGGCATCGGGAATTGTTCGGAAGCTGCCTCAAAACCTTTCGGTAAAAGCGTCGAGGCCTGTTTCGTCACCAATGAAAATCGAATAAAAAACTCGGCGGCCACGTCCGAACGGCGCTTAAGCATCGGGATCGGCACATCGAGCGGACCTGTTTTGCCCGGGGCGAGCGAGAGGGGAAGCACCCCCTCGGCCAACGTCGACGCGCCGCCCGAATAAATGCGGTAGCGCAGTTCGAATTGGTCGAGGTTCGTGAAATCATGGCGGTTGGTAACCCGGAACTTTCCGGCAGCGGGATCGACGGCTTCGAAGCATACATTCTGATACACTTTTTTCACTTCGGCCAACGCGGGATGGGGCATGCGGTCGGCGCTCACCAGACCGTTGCACAAGAAATTGCCGTCCGAGGGAGTTTTCACGCCATAGTCGCCGCCATAGGCCCAGAAGCCGCCGTCGGCCGGGTTCCAGATCGCCTGGTCGACCCAATCCCAGATGAAACCGCCCTGGAGGTTCGGATAACGGTAGACCACTTCCCACCAGTCGCGCAGGTTTCCCGTACTGTTGCCCATCGCGTGGGCATATTCACAGGCGATGTAGGGGCGTGTGCGCTGCCCCTTGGCCCACGCTTCGAGAGCCGCGGCATCGGGATACATCGGACAGATGATGTCGGTGTTCCACTCCTCGCCCGCCCGTTCATACTGCACAGGGCGCATTTTCTCTTTGGACTTGACCCAGAGGTAAGTCTCATAAAAATTGCAGCCGTTGCCCGCTTCATTGCCGAGCGAGAAGAAGATTACGCTCGGATGGTTCTTCGTGCGCTCGTACATGTTTTTCGTGCGATCCATGTGGGCATTGAGAAAGAGCGGATTGTTGCCCAACGTGCGGTCGAGGCCGTAGCCCATTCCGTGCGACTCGATGTTGGCTTCGCTGCACACGTAGAAACCGTATTCGTCGCACAGCTCGTAAAAGCGGCGCTGTTGCGGGTAGTGGCTCGTGCGGATGGCGTTGATGTTGGCGCGTTTCATCAGTTCGAAATCGCGGCGCATCGTGCCCTCGTCGACCACATGGGCCGTACGGCCGTGGTGCTCGTGGAGGTTTACACCCTTCACCTTGACGGCCTTTCCGTTGACGAAGACCTGATTACCACGGGTTTCGACGGTGCGGAAACCTACCTTGGTGGCGATGTACTCGACATTGCGGCCTTCGTACTGGAGGCGGGTCACCACGGTATAGAGCGTGGGCGATTCGGCGCTCCAGGCATCGACGTTGGCGACAAGCGCGTTGAAACGGACGGTATCCTCACCGCGCAATTGCAAAAAAACTTCCTGGTTGGCCGTGTTGAGGATTTTTCCGTCGGGGGCAAGCAGTTCGAAGAAAACTTTGGCCGATTTGTTCTGCAGAAAATGGGATTTGACGACGGCGGCAAAATCGAGCACTCCATCCTTACCGGAAGCCGACAAGGCCGAGTTGACCACAAAATCGCGCACGCGCACTTTGGGCCGGGCGGTCAGGCAGACCTCGCGTTCGATGCCGCTGATGCGCCAGAAATCCTGACATTCGAGCCAACTGCCCGTACTCCAACGGTAGACTTCGAGGGCGAGGGTGTTGCGGCCGTCCTTCACATAATTGGTTACGTCGAACTCGGCCGGGTTTTTCGAATCTTCGCTGTAACCGACCTTTTGGCCGTTGACATACAGATAAAAACCCGATTTCACGCCGGCAAAATGCAAAAAGACCTGCTTGTCGATCCACGCCAACGGGACGATAAATTCAGTGCGGTACATCCCCACCGGCACATCGGCCGGAAGCGTCGGCGGCCGGGGATTGGCCGGGTCGAACTCGTAAGGTTTATTGAGGTAGATCGGCGTGCCATAGCCGTTGATCTCCCAATTGGACGGAACGTCGATCTCGCTCCACGACGCATCGTCATAGCCCACGGTCTGGAAATCGGGAATCAGTTTCGACTGGCTGTCGGCCCACGCGAATTTCCACTTGCCGTTCAACGACTTGTAGTAATCGGACAGCATATAGTTGCCGGTCAGCGCCTGGTTGCGATCCGTGAAACTAATAAAGTCGGTGTGGGGGTATTCCTTGCCAACGGCCACCACCCGGGCGTCGCGCCACTCGGGCAGGAGTTGTTGGGCCGAAGCACTGAAAGCAAGCATCACAACCCCTATTGCAGGAAAAAATGTCTTTCTCATAAGCGGAATATTAACCTAACGGCTGTTTTTATTCGGCAAAACGCATTTCGTCGAGCAGATAACCCGCACCGGCCACCCTGTCGATCACAAAAAGGACGTAGCGGATGTCCACGGAAATGTTGCGGCAGATCGAGGGATCGTACTTCACGTCGCTCATCGTGCTCTCCCACGTGCGGTCGAAGTTGAGGCCAAGCAGCTCGCCACGGCCGTTGAGGATCGGGCTGCCCGAGTTGCCGCCGGTGGTGTGGTTGGTGGCGATGAAAGCGACCGGCACCGTACCGTCGACCGCGTAGCGGCCGTAATCCTTGGCGGCATAAAGATCGCGCAGGCGTTGGGGCACGTCGTAGTCGTAAATTTCAGGAGAATCTTTTTCCATCACACCGTCGAGCGTGGTGTGCGATTCGTAGTAGACGCCGTCGGCCGGTTTATAGCCGTCGACCCTGCCGTAGGCCACGCGCAGGGTCGAATTGGCATCGGGATAGAACTGCCTGTCCTTTTGCATCGCCATCAAGCCGCGCATATAGGTGCGGTATTGCAGTTCGATCCGGGCCGACAATTCGGTGTAGCGCGGCAGGAAGATCGTCGTGTAGGCGCCGTTGAACGCCCGGTAAAGAGCCATCGCCGGATCGTCATCGACTTTTTGCCTCAACTCGTCGGCGGGCAGGGCAAGCAGGCGTTCGACCCGATCCTGTGACACGAAAACAGAGGTATTGAACATGCGCTCCACGGCCCCGGCGATCGAACCGTATGGCCTGATACAACGGTCAAAGATGTTCCGCACCGCCGGTTCGTACGAGCAATTTTCGTTGTACGCCCCGAGCAGGGCAATGGCCGTCGCCAGGTCGATCGTCGGCGAGTAATTTCTGAAAAACTCATCGGCTGCCTTACGTTGGCGGTCGGTATAGGCCGCGTCGATTTCGCCGGTCGTTGTGCGGGCAAAGGCCCCGGCGAACGAGGTGAGTTCGATCGGGGCAAAGGCCTCCAGATAATAATCGCGTTGGAAGGCAAAATGATCGAGACCCTGATAAAGTTCTTCGAGGGCGGGCAATACGTTGCCGTATTCGGGTTTGTTCGCCGCCCACGCCGTAAACTGCTCTTCGAGAACGCGTTTCCGGCCCGCGACGTCGAGGCGGACGATGCCATTGAGTTCGCCCTGCCACTTTTTCCAGGCATTGGCCACGGAGGCGTGTTTCGAGGCGTACATGATGCGGGTCGCCGCGTCGCGCTCCTGCTCGGCGGTCATGATGTCGAGACGGATCGTGCGCAGGGCGATCTTGTGGGGATTTCCCCGGTTCACCATATAGTCGACCGCGTCGGAAGTAATGTATTCGTAGGTGCGCCCCGGAAAACCGTAGACAAAGGTGAAATCGCCCTCATCGGCCCCGGCCATCGAGATCGTGAAGAATTGTTTCGGGCGATAGGGCACGTTGTCGGGCGAGTATGATGCCGGTTTGTTGTCTTTGCCGGCATAAATGCGAAAAATCGAAAAATCACCGGTGTGGCGGGGCCACATCCAGTTATCGGTATCGCCGCCGAATTTCCCGATCGACGAGGGCGGGGCGCCGACCAGACGGACATCTTCAAACACTTCGTAGACGAACAGGAAATACTGGTTGCCATAGTAGAACGATTCGACCGAGGCTTCGTAGCGGGTGCCTTTCGTAGCGGCGGCCACGATGTCGGCGTTGTTGCGGCGGACGGCCGCCTGGCGGTCGGGTTCCGTCATTTGGCCGGTGACGCCTTTAAGGGCTTGCTTAGTCACATCGTCCATCCGCACCAGGATTTTTACTTTGAGGCCGGGGTTAGGAAGTTCTTCGGCCGGGGTGCGAGCCCAGAAACCGTCGGTCAGGTAGTCGTGCTCGACACTGCTGTGCGACTGAATCTGGCCGTAGCCGCAGTGGTGGTTCGTGAAGAGCAGGCCACGGTCGGAAACGATTTCACCCGTACAACCCGAACCGAAAAGGACGATCGCATCCTTGAGGCTCGAACGGTTAACGTCGTAAAGATCAGAAGCTTTTATTTGCAAGCCGTTTTTCCTCATATCGCCGTAGCGCATTTTCCCGACCAGAGCAGGGAGCCACATGCCTTCGTCGGCGCGGACTGTACCGGCCAACAGGAACGCAGTGAAGAAAAATATGAATATGCGTCTCATCATGGTTTGTTTTCGAGTTGGTCGATCATCTTCGAGAGTTCGACGTAGAGCATCTGTACCGGGAGGCCCATCACATTATAGAACGAGCCTTCGATGCGTTCGATGCCCACATAGCCGATCCACTCCTGAATACCGTAAGCCCCCGCCTTGTCGAACGGGCGGTAGCGGTCAACGTAATACGCGATCTCTTCGGCGTTCAATGTACGAAAAAAAACAGCTGAGTGAGCTGCGAAATTTTTCGTCAGCGCCGGATTGCGAAGCGTGACGCCGGTAATCACTTCGTGACGGCGGCCGGAAAGCTTTCCGAGCATCCGGATCGCGCCCTCGCGGCCGTCGGGCTTGCCGATCACCTCGCCGTCGACGATCACGATCGTGTCGGCGGTGACGAGGATCTCATCGGCGGCCAAGGCTTTCGGGTAGGCGGCCGATTTGAGTTCGGCAAGATAGACCGGGACGTCCTTGGGGACCATGCCTTTCGGAAAAATTTCCTCAAGGTCGTAATTTTCGGCCAACGTGTAATTCATTTCCGCATCGGCCATCAACCGGCGGCGGCGAGGCGACTGGCTGGCGAGGATCAGCCGGTAGTTCTTCAGGCGTTCGGGCAGGAGCATCGGCGATTATCTTAACATCGTGAGCGCTCGACGAAGACCTTCGGCCAGGACGTCGGCTTCTTCGAGCGTGTTGTAAACAGCGAACGAGGCGCGGGCCATGCCCGTCAGGCCGAAACGTGTCATCAACGGCTCGGCGCAGTGGGTGCCCGTACGGACGGCGATACCCTGTTTATCGAGGATCATCCCTATGTCGTAGGGGTGTGTCCCGGCGGCGGTGAACGACACGATGGGGCATTTGCCGGGCTGCGCACCGTAGATCGTTACGCCGTCGATCGCTTCGAGGTTTTTTGTGGCGCGAACCAACAGGGCTTCTTCGTG
>JAITVB010000076.1 GCA_031286025.1 Rikenellaceae bacterium | reverse complement strand
TGACATTTGCGTCAAGAACAACATCCCCTACACCGAATTCACGGAGTGGACCGACATAAGCCACATCTACGCCTCGGTTCCGCGCGGCCAAGGCAGCGACGACGAATTGGCCGCCGATCGCAGTTTCTACGAGCTTTCACGCGGCAACACCCGCTATTTCATCATCATCACCGACCGCCTCGAAGCGGGTAGCCTGATGCCCTTTGCGATGACTCACGGAGTGATCCGCACCACGTTGCTCAACCGGCGCAAGCAGGAAACCCTGCGACAACTCGAAGACAGCGTCTACGCCGCCGCCCGGAACAAAAAAGAATTTGCAACTTATTTTAAAGACCCCGATACCCCATGAAGAAAAATCCGGTTTTATACCTGCTGACCGCCCTCCTCGCCGTGGGAGCGTCCCGTCCGGCACAGGCCCAACAAACGGTGGTCGCCGAACAGATCGTAGCCGTTGTCGGCGGATCGATGATTCTCCTTTCGGAAATGGAGCAGACCGCCAAGCAGTTGGCCGAAGAGCGCCGCCAACAGGGATACACCTCGGACAAGGATCCCCGGTGCGAAGCCCTCGAACACCTGTTGATGCGCAAGCTGTTGGCCAACCAGGCACAGTTGGACTCGCTGAAATTCAACGAGGGACGCCTTACCTCGGCCGTCGAAGACCGTGTGATCCAACTCACCGAAGAGATGGGTTCCATCAAGGCGTTGGAAGCTTTCTACAAAAAACCGATCTTTCAGATCAAGGACGATCTGAAGAACCAATACATGGAGATACAGTTGGCCCAGATGATGGAAGGCTCCATCCGGGAGGTCGTGACGATCATCCCGGCCGAGGTCGAAAAATACTACCGCAACGCACCGAAGGACAGCCTGCCGATGATCCCCGAGCAATACGTCTACGCACAGATCGTGATGTTCCCGCCCTCGATGGAGGCGGCCAAACTGCGGGCTCGCGAGCAACTCCTCGAACTGCGCCAACGCATTATCAATGGCGACCGTTTCTCCACGTTGGCCCGCCTCTACTCGGCCGACGGATCGGCCTCCCGGGGGGGCGAACTCGATGCCCAACCGAAACAGGGCTTCGTGAAACCGTTTGCCGACGCGGTCGACAAGCTCAAACCCGGCCAGGTGTCGGAAGTGGTGGAAACCGAATTCGGCTTCCACCTCATCGAACTGATCGAGCGCAAGGGCGACGAGGTGCGAGTGCGCCACATTCTGATCAAGCCTCAGTTCACCCCGGAAGAGATGGCCGTGGGCGAAAACAGGCTCGACAGCATCGCGGGCGTGATCCGCGACGGGAAAATGACCTTTGCCGATGCCGCCATGAAGTTTTCCCAGGACGATTTTTCGAAATACAACGGCGGGGTGGTCACCAACCACGAAGTGGTCGAATACTACGGTCTGAGCGCCAAAGCGACCGACATCCGCTTTCTGCGCGAGGACCTCGGCCCCGACTACCAACAAATCCGCGGGATGAAGCCGGGCGACATTTCCGAATCGTTCTCCACGTACGACATACGGGGCAACCAGATCACCAAGATCATCCAACTCCAGGAGACCATCCCCACCCACCGGGCCAACATCAAGGAAGACTATCTGAAAATCGAAGAACTGGCCCTGGCCCAAAAACGGAACAAGGTCTACGACGAATGGCTGAAAAAGAAGATGGCGGCGATGTATATCAAGATCGATCCGCACTTCGCCTCGTGCGAATTCGATAACTCGGGTTGGATCAAATAACGGAACACGGCTTGGGACGTTTCAAGAGCATATTCTTCACCTTTGCACTGGCGTTGACGGCGTTGACGGCTTTCGGACAGCAACAGCCCCCCCCGCCTTCGCGCGCCCGGGTCGATCTGAAGGCCGATGTGGGCCATCTGCTGCGTCGGGGCGATACCACGATCCAGGTGTTGGTGGGCAATGTCGTGTTCCACCACAACGGGGCGATCATCGTCTGCGACAGTGCGCTGCGCTATAGCGAATCCTATGTCGAATGTTTCAAGAACGTCATCGTCCAGAAGGACTCGACCTTCATCTACGGCGACCGGGCCGACTACAACGGGGCGACCAACCTGGCCAACATCTACGCGCCGTTGGTCAAAACGGTCGACAAGGATATGACGATGTACTCCTACAATCTCCAGTTCAATACCAACACCAACGTGGGCACCTATACCCAAGGGGGAACAATCGCGCAAAAAGACAACCTGATGGAGTCGTCCAACGCGAACTACTATACCAACACGCGCGACATCTTTTTCGTGGGCCGCGTGTTGATGCGCAACGACGACTACACGATCAGCTCCGACTCGATGGGCTATAACTTCGACTCCGAAGTGACCACTTTCTACAAAAAGGCACGCATCTGGACCCGCGACAGCTCTTATCTCGAAGCCCGCCGGGGCAACTACGACCGCAAGACCGACACCTATTTCTGCGAGGAAGACTCGTATGTGCTCACCAAGGAGCAGCAGATGTGGGCTGACAGCATCACCTACAACAAAGGACAGGAGTTGGTCTACCTGTACCAGAACCTGCAAATGCTCGACGAAACGCAGCGGATGCTTTCGTTCGGTGACTTCGGCATCTACTACGGCAACGAAAAAAACGCTCTGCTCACGCGACGGCCTTCGCTGATCGGCTACGAGGAGAACCCCACGCGCGACTCGGTCTTTATGCGGGCCGACACGCTGTGGGTCTTCACGGTGCCCATTCCCGACTCGTTGCGGAAAGGGTATATCGATTCGTTGGCGATCACGGCACCTGCCGATTCGCTCACCACCGAGGCAAAAGAAACGACCGAGCCGGATGAAACCGGCGATGCTTCCGGTGACGTCCAGGCCACCGCGCCTGTCGTACAGCAGGCCTCTCTCTCGCCGAAAGAACAGCGGGCCGAACGACGCCGCGAACGCAAGGAACGCAAGAAAAAACGGGCTCCGGCGGCGGAACAACCCTCTGTGATGCCGCTCGACAGCGACTCCATCCCACCCCCCTCGCAGATAGTTCATCCACCGGTAGAGGCGCTTCCCGAACCAAATCCCGATTCATTGTCCGAAAAGTCGGCCGGTTGGTCTGAAGTTACGGATTCGCTCATACAATCCGGCCCTGAAGAGTCTGTGGGAAAAGCGCAAGAAACTACTGCCTCGGTCATTCCCCCGAGTGTGCGGGAAGCGGCAGAGGAGATACAGGTCGCCGCCCCGGAAAGCGCCGTCCTGCTACCTAAAGCCGACATACCTCCGAAACAGGAGGAGGCCGATACCATGCAACGACTCATCCGCGGATACCGCAACGTCAAGATCTTCCGCAGCGACTTCCAGGCGGTGTGCGACTCGGTGGCGGGCTTCTCGATCGACTCAAGCCTGCACATGCACATCGCCCCGATCCTTTGGAGCGACAGCAGCCAGATCACTTCGGAGATCACACACGTCTACTCACGCAACAGCCGGTTGGATAAGGCCGATTTCGAAGGCAACCCGATCATGGCCCAACAGGTCAACGACTCGCTCTTCAACCAGGTCAACGGCAAACTGATGTTCGCCTATTTCCGCAACAACGAGATCGATCACCTCGACGTGATCGGCAACGCGCGGACGTACTACTACATCGAGGACGACGGCACGGGAGACGTCACCGCCTTCCTCGTGGCCGAGAGCGCCGACATCACGTTCAGCTTCGACAGCAGCAAGATGGAGCGGATCACCTGGCGCACCGATCCGGTGTGGTCGATCTTCCCGATGGACAAGATCCCCGACACGCAGGAGCAACGGCTGAAGGATTTCAAGTGGCAACCCGAACGGAAACCCGAGAAGAGCGAGGTGTTCGACCGGACGATCCGCCCATCGCGACGCGAAGAACTGGGCGATTTCACAACCCCGGAATTTGAGATCACCTCGAACATCGAACTATACAAGCGGAATGCGATCCGCTCGAACATGTGGCGCGAGCGCAACGAAAAACCCTGGATCCGGATCGAAGAGTTCCGACAAGCGCCTTGACGGCGCCCGGTTTTTGCGAATCCGGGGAAATAGACTAACTTTGTAAATTGACTGAACCAAACCGAATGAACAACGAACTGATCGACGCCATCGCAACCGCCATCGACGACAAAAAGGGACAGGACATTGTGTGCCTCGACCTGACCGAATTCGACGGGGCGATCTGCGACGCTTTCATTATTTGCAACGCCGACTCGACGACCCAAGTCTGCGCCATTGCCGACGGGGTCGAGGACGATGTGCTGAAAGAACTTAAGCAAAAAGCGTCGCGTGTGGAAGGCAAGGAAAACGGCCTGTGGGTGATCATGGACTACGGTGAGGTGATGATACACATTTTCCAGAGTCCGATGCGCAAGTTTTACGCCTTGGAAGACCTCTGGGCCGACGCCCACCTCACCCGCTTCGAATTCGAATAACCGCGGCCCGATGAAGGAGCGACAATATTTTTAAGAAAAGGGAAAACGAAAAATGGCAGACAACATAAAAAATCCCCAGAAACCCGGCGGACTGCGTCCGCCGCGGATGAGCGTGATGTGGATCTACATCCTGTTGGGGGCAGTGATCATCGGATGGAACCTGTTCAGCGGTTCCCCCTCGCCCAAAGAGGTGTCGTGGGACACAATGAAGGCGCAATTCCTGGCCAAGGGCGACGTACAGAAGATCGAGGTGATCAACCGCGAACGGGCCGAGGTCTATCTCAAGTCCAACCGTGTGGAACAGATACGGGCCCAAAAAGACTACAAGGACATTCCTTCCGAAGGGCCGCAACTCTATTTCAACATCGGCTCGCTCGACTATTTCCAGGCAGCCTTTGAAGAGTCCCAAGCCTACACCTCCGAGGCCGATCGCGTGCCGCTGTCGTTCAAGACGCGTAAGAGCATCTGGACCGATATCCTGCTGACGACGATCCTGCCGATCGGGCTGCTGCTCGGGCTGTGGTTCTTCATTATGCGCGGCATGTCGCGCGGCGGCGGAGGCGGAGCGGGCGGAGGCGTCTTCAGCGTAGGCAAGGCCAAGGCCCAGATCTTCGACAAAGACACCCAGGTCAACGTCACATTCAAAGACGTAG
>JAITVB010000073.1 GCA_031286025.1 Rikenellaceae bacterium | reverse complement strand
TTCCATACTGGCAGGCTCCCTGACGTTGGGTTTGCTGACATTGCCCCTGGTAATCCGCACTACCGAAGAAGCGTTAAAGGCCGTTCCCGATTCATACAGAACAGGCAGTCGGGCCTTGGGGGCGAGTAAGCTGCAAACTATACGCAAAGTGGTGCTGCCTGCCGCTTTCCCGAATATTACAACCGGTTTGATCCTTTCCATTGGCAGGGTTTCGGGCGAAACGGCCCCCATTCTTTTTACGGTAGCCGCCTATTTCTTACCCCAGTTACCGACCGGGATCTTTGACCAGGTAATGGCATTACCCTATCATTTATATGTGATCGCAACCAGTGGTACCGACCTCGAAGCATCGCGCCCCGTTGCGTATGGAACGGCCCTTGTACTGATAAGCATTGTGCTGTTGATGAACCTGTTGGCGGCATTTTTAAGGCAGTATTTCGGAGAAAAAGTAAGGACTAACTGACAGTATGGAAAATGATTGACGCAAAGACCATAGATTTTTATTACGGCGATTTTCATGCGCTGAAAAACATCAGTATGAAAATGGAAGCCCATACGGTAACGGCTTTCATCGGCCCTTCAGGGTGCGGTAAATCTACATTCCTGCGCCTGTTCAACCGTATGAACGATCTGATTGACGGCACGCGCCTCGTGGGCGAATGCCTGGTGCAGGGAGAAAACATCTATGGCAGATCCGTTCAGGTCGACGAGTTGCGCAAAAAGGTGGGCATGGTGTTTCAGAAGCCGAATCCCTTTCCGAAATCCATCTTTGAGAACGTGGCGTATGGTCTGCGGGTAAACGGTATGGGCGACAGTCGGTTCATTTCCCAACGGGTGGAAGAATCGTTGGTTGCCGCAGCGCTATGGAACGAAGTAAAAGACAAGTTGAAAAAGTCGGCGTTTGAACTTTCCGGCGGACAGCAGCAACGGCTCTGCATCGCCCGTGCATTGGCCGTTTCGCCATCCGTTCTGTTAATGGACGAACCGGCTTCCGCGCTCGACCCGATTTCCACATCAAAAATCGAGGAACTGATCCATCATCTGAAAAAGGATTACACTATCGTCATCGTTACCCACAACATGCAACAAGCCGCACGGGTAAGCGATAAAACGGGATTCTTCATGTTGGGAGAACTGATAGAATACGATGACACTAAAAAAATATTCTTAAAACCGGAAAAGGAACAGACACAAAACTATATAACGGGAAGGTTCGGATAAAACTAAAACGTTGACAATTGTACAAATCGAAAATTTAAAAGACAATGAAGCATACGGAACAGGAGATGCAATCCATTAGGGACGAGGTAAACCAGATGTGGAAGTTGGTATTGTCCCAGCTGGGAAAGGCCAAACAGTCGTTTTTGAACAACGACATGGAACTGGCGCGTGAAATTGCCAGCCGCGAAAAGCGTGTAAATACCTTTGAGTTGAAAATAGAGAACGACTGCGAGAACTTCATAGCGCTGTACAGCCCCGTAGCGGTAGATTTGAGGCTTGCCCTTTCACTGATAAAGATCTGCATCACGTTGGAGCGTATCGGCGATTTTTCGGCAGGGATCGCCCGCCATGTGATCGACGACGCTTGCGACAGGGTGGACAAGAAAGTGGTGGAAGAGCTGCAAATCGAAAAAATGTTCGACATACTTGCCGGAATGCTGTCCGATAGTTTTGTCGCCCTTGAATCGGAGAATACCAGAATATCGGGGAAAATACTGGCCAAAGACGCAGAGGTGGACGAAATATACCATAATGCGGTGGATGTACTGTCGAACTGGTTGGCAGGCAATCCCGCCCATATTCGCTGCGGGTTGAAACTGTTGTTGGTCGTCCGCAAATTGGAGCGGATAGGCGACCATTGCAGGAATATCGTGGAAGAGATCGTTTTCTATGTCGATGCAAAGGTGTTGAAGCACAACGGACAAAAAAGCGGTGAAGAGCACCTTGTCGGCGATTATGATTAACTTTGCAGCAATGTCATACGGAGAAATATGCCGGAGAAGATTCTGATCGTCGATGACGACAAGAGCATTTGTGAGATACTCGAATTTAACCTTAAAAGCGAAGGTTTCGGGGTCGAATGCGCCTGTTCGGCGGAAGAAGCTCTGAAAAAATTGCCCGACGGTTTTGCGCTTATCCTGCTTGATGTGATGATGGGAGGAATGTCGGGTTATAGAATGGCTGAAAGGTTGCGGAGGGAAGGCAACCGGATCCCGATCATTTTTTTGACGGCCAAAGATACCGAAAACGATATGCTCACCGGGTTTTCTGTCGGCGGCGATGATTACATCCCCAAACCGTTTTCCATCAAGGAGGTGGTCGCCCGCATAAAAGCCGTCGTTAAAAGGCAGAACGGCACACCGGCAGAAATCAGAACCTGTCGAAAACTCGTTTTTGACGACGTTGTCATTGATCTTGAAGTAAAAGAACTGGTTGTCAAGTGTGAAAAAATAATCCTCACAAAAACCGAGTTTGAAATCCTCGCCCTGCTTGCCGAAAATCCCGAAAGGATTTTTTCCCGCGAAGATCTCATTGACCGGATATGGAAAGAAGCGCCCTGTATCAGCAAACGGACAGTGGACGTACACATCACGCGGCTGCGCAAAAAATTGGGCGATTATGCGTCCGCCATCAGCAACCGTTCGGGTTACGGTTATCGATTTAATACCTCCAATTTATGAAATTAAGTTACAAACAAAGACTGTTCCTGTGTTTTGCAGTCATTTTCGCCGTTTTTACAGGCGGAATAGTCGTTTTTGAACAATCGCGGGAAAAGCGGTTCAAGACCGAGGCGTTGGAGGAGAAACTGGATGCCTATGCCGAAATAGTCAATGCCGGACTGTTAAGCAAAAACGGGAACCATGTGCCTGTTTTGGACAGTTTGATCGTGTCGTTCCCTCAAAACCTGCGCCTGAGCCTGATAGACAAACAAGGGAATGTGCTGTTCGATAATTTCATACGAGATTTGTCGAAACTGGAAAACCATGCCGGACGTCCCGAAATTGTCAGCGCATCGGGAAACGGGAAAGGAACGGACATTCGCACATCGTCGTCCGACAGCCGCGCGTATTTGTATTATGCCAAAAAGTTCGGGAACCGCTATATCCGCGTGGCATTGCCCTACGACATACAAACACAGCGCTTCCTGGAGCCGGACAACGCCTTTCTCTATTTCATCGTCGGATTGTTTGCCGCCATGCTTTTGCTGATGAATATGATTGCCGACCATTTCGGGAAGTTCATCCGGCAACTTCGGGATTTTGCCATAAACTCCGACAGAAAATTCCATTTCCCGAATAACGAACTGGGTGAGATCGGGATGAGAATTACCGAGAACTACCGTCTGCTCAAAGAAAGCAAAAAGGAAGCGGACTCGGAGCGGGAAAAATTATTACAGCACGTTCACAGTTCGGAAGAAGGAATATGCTTTTTTTCCGCCGACAAAGAGGTCGAATTTTATAACGGACTGTTCATGCGATACCTCAACACGCTGACGGACGAATCCGGCAGTGTGCTTTCGGCTGTGTTTACCGATGCCGTGTTCGATGAAATGAACCGGTTTATATCCGGGAATCAAACCGATTATTTTGAATCACAGATACAAAGACAGGGAAAAATATTCTTGTTGCGGGTCAATATATTTAAAAACAGAAGCTTTGAGGTTATTTTGAACGATATCACCAAACAGGAAAAAACCCGGCAGCTGAAACAAGAGATGACAGGTAATATCGCCCACGAGCTACGTACTCCGGTAACAAGCATACGCGGATATCTCGAAACCGTATTGGAACAGCCGTTGGACGAAGAAAAGAAACATCATTTCATCGCGCAGGCATACAATCAGACCATTTTGCTTTCGGAACTGATTCAGGATATGGGACTTATCACTAAAATGGAAGAAGTGCCGCAATCGTTTAACATGGGTACGGTCAATATCCGTCAACTGCTTGAATCCCTGAAGCGCGAGTTATCCGTTCCGTTGCGGGAGAAAAAGATGGATATGCACTGGGATATTCCGGAAAAGTTGGAAATAAAAGGAAATGCCAACCTGCTGTATTCCGTTTTCCGCAACCTGACGGATAACGCTATACGCTATGCGGGTGAAAATGTGAAAATCCGGATCAACCAATATAACGAGGACAGGAGCTTCTACTATTTTTCCTTTTATGATACAGGCACAGGCATTCCCGACAAAAGCCATTTGAGCCGTTTATTCGAGCGTTTTTACCGGATTAACGAGGGGCGTACCCGCGATACGGGCGGTTCGGGCTTGGGTTTGTCCATCGTAAAGAATGCCGTTGCCTTTCACAAAGGGACTATTGTCGCAAAAAACAGAAAAGAGGGCGGACTGGAATTTCTGTTTCAGTTACATAAGTAAGCCTCTTTTCTATTCGACTTGGCCGCCTCCCCCGCGAAACCGCATCGGGACAACAACTTTACCGCTTTTTATGAAACGACTAAAGCGGATGGCTTCAACCGTTTTTTCCGGGAAGCACAAGATTTACGCTTTAATAGTGTAATCTTTGATGCAAAACCAATGGTTTATTTCGGTTGATTCACTATTTTTGTCAGAAATAACGCCTGTCGGTCGGCGAATGGCTTCCGGCAGCGCAAAAACGGGAAGCGTGAAAAGATGGTTTCGGCAGTATTTTTGATTTTGGGGTTGGCGGTCGGCTTCGGAGCGATGTGGTTCGTTGTGCGGTCGAGCGGCAGCGGCTATGTGCGCCGGATCGAAGAACTGCGCCGTGTGGCCGCCGAAGCCGAATCGCGCTTCGCGGCTCGTGAAGCCGAACTCTCCACCCGCCTTGCGGCCAAGGAGACCGAACTCACCGCCCACGCTCGCGCCGCTGGCGAGTCGACCGCCACCAACCGTGCCTTGCAGGAAAAAATCGACAACCAAAAGGCCGAGATCGAGGAGATCCGCAAACAATTCCAGTTGGAATTCGAAAACATCGCCAACCGCATCCTCGAAGAAAAAAGCAAAAAATTCATCCAGGTCAACCAGGAGAATATCTCGAACATTCTGAAGCCCCTCGACGAAAACCTCGAAAAATTTCGAAAGAAAGTCGAAGAGGTATACGACCGCGAATCGAAAGAACGCTTTTCGTTAGGACGCGAAGTCGAGCGTCTCGTGCAGGCTAATCAGCGCATCAGCGACGAAGCCAACGCCCTAACCAACGCCCTGCGCGGCAATTCGAAAACTCAGGGCAACTGGGGCGAAATGATCCTCGAAAGCATTCTCGAACGTTCGGGCCTGCGTAAAAATGAGGAGTATTTTTTGCAGGAAAGCCTGCGGGACGATGCCGACCGAACGCTTGTCAGCGATGAGGGGCGCCGGATGATTCCCGATGCGGTGGTGCGTTACCCTGACGACCGTAAGGTGGTGATCGACTCGAAGGTGTCGCTTACCGATTATGTGCGTTACATGGAGAGCGACGATCCGGACGAGTGCCGCGCTGCACTGGCCCGCCACGCTGCTTCGGTGCGCCGCCACGTTGACGAACTGGGACAGAAGAATTACCAACGATATGTCGGTTCGCTCGATTTTGTGATGATGTTTATTCCCAACGAACCGGCCTATGTTGCCGCGATGCAGCAAGACCACGAGTTGTGGAACTACGCCTACGCCCGCAAGGTGGTGGTGATCAGCCCGACGAACCTGATCACCTCGCTCAAGTTACTGGCCGACCTTTGGAGCCGCGAATACCAGAACCGCAACGCCCTCGAAATCGCCAAACGCGGGGGGCAGTTATACGATAAATTTGCAGGATTCGTTGACAGTATGCGACGCATCGGCGACCAATTGCACCGCACCGACGAAGCCTATACCGACGCGATGAAGCAACTCAGCGAAGGCAAAGGCAATCTGATCCGCCAGGTCGAACAGCTCCAACAGTTGGGCGTGCGTGGTAAAAAGAGACTCGCCGCAAGCGCCGCCGGGGAAGACCCGGACAACGACGATACCGAAGAAAACAACGAATAAAGGGAGTGTCGCGTTATGAAAAAAATCTTCTTTACCCTGTTGCTTGCCGGTTTGTCGGCCTTGGCTTTCGGTCAGACGCTGCCCAAAGTGCATTACACCCCGCAGGATATCGAACTTTTCGACCGATATATCGAAAAATTCAAGGGCCAAAAGGACCTGTCGATGGGCGAACTCATTGCCCGAACCGGAGAATATTTTGTCGGCACGCCTTATGTCAATTTCACGCTTGAGGAGTGCGAACCCGAAGCGTTGATCGTCAACCTGCGCGGACTTGACTGCGTGACCTTTGTTGAAACGACCATCGCCCTGGCCCAGACCGTGAAATCCGACTCGATGACCTTTTCGTACTATTGCGACCGGCTGCGCGAGTTGCGTTACCGCGGGGGCAACCTGATCGATTTCACCTCGCGCCTCCACTATTTCAGCGACTGGATCTGGGACAAAACCATTAGCGGCCGCGCCGTGGACATTACTCCGCTGCTCGGGGGCGACCCGTATCCGATCGAGGTCAATATGATGACCCGTGTATCGAAAAACTATCGTCAGTTGGTCAACAATCCCGAATTCATCCCCGTGATCACCCGGTTCGAAAAGGCGATGAGCAGTCACAAAATGTATTCGATCCCGCGCGAAAAGGCCGACAGCCTGCAACCATGGCTCGAAAACGGCTATGTGATCGGCAGCACCACGTCCGGCATGATGGATATCACCCACTGCGGATTCATTTATAAGGAAAACGGCAAAGCCCACTTTATGCACGCCTCGTCGAACGCTAAACAAGTGGTCATTACCGATAGCACGTTACAGGATTACCTGCAGAGCGTCAAGACAATGACCGGGTTTATGGTCGTTCAGATCCCGGACGGGACGACCGTTACCGCCCAGTCGGCCGAGGCGTCTTCCTCATCGGTTTCTTCGCTCTCCGACTCATTGTCTTTAGGCACGGCGGAGACGGACTGATATCCGGATCATATCCGATTCTGCTATGGCGGGAAGCACACTCCCGACCATAATTTTGACGTTCCTCAGATAGGACATTTTTTCGCAAACACTACCGCATTGGCCAATTTACTGTTTTTTTTGAGGGAGCCGTGTAATCTGTGTGTCGGCTTTCCCCGCCTTGTGAGAATCTTATCGGGTATTCAAGCCTGCTTTAGATAGTCGAAAAAATTTGTAGAACCAAAAAAAGGTTCTACTTTTGCGCCCGGAGAGATGGCAGAGTGGTCGATTGCGGCGGTCTTGAAAACCGTTGAGCTGTGAGGCTCCCAGGGTTCGAATCCCTGTCTCTCCGCAATTTACATTGATATTCAGTGCGTTAGTTTCATCAAGGATTAAAACAGGGACTGATCCTATTCGGCCCCTGTTTTTTATTCCCCTCAACACATCTCAAAAATAACACAAATAGTGCTATTCCTGATTCGGTCCGTTATTGGTTGTTTCAGTGGCGGCAGTACGGATCTGACCGAACTGCTCGCTCTGAAATACTTGAATGTTATTCACGGTCGCCCTCTTTTACGTGGTTTACCAAATCTTCGTAAAATCCCCGCAGGTCGGTGAGCATATTGACCAAAGATATGGAACCGATCGTTAAATCCACAAAAGCCTGTTTTCCGAGGTCTTTTGCGCATTCGGGATTACCTGCATAGAATAGCAGGTCGTTGATGAGTTGGGTAAGGTCGTGGGCTTCGATGTTGCTGAACAGGCAGCCGGCCTTTTCGATTACGGTACCGATGTGGTAGGCACCGACGTGGTTCTGTGCAATCGCTTGGATCGCTTGGAAATCTGTTTGCATGGCGATTAGGCGATTACGAGGTTCAACTTCTTAAAACAGCGGTACTCTTGACGCTCAGTGTCGTAATAGACCTGCACCGTGTCGTTTTTCTTGCGGTCATCGCCTTTGGTTTCGGGGATCAGATCGGGGTGAAGTGTGCCCCACGCCTCGCGGATCGAACCGTCCACCTTGCGGAAATAGAACTTCACGATACGGGTGCGCATGGCGGCCACGAGTTTGAAGTTAGCCCATGCTATTTTAAGGCACTCGCTGAATGATTGGCCGGTGGTTTTGAAGAACCGCCAAGCCATTGCCATGATGTTGCGTAAATCGGTCGTTTTCATAGCTGTATCAGTTTAAAATGTTTATCAGTTGTTTTGCGCTGAAGTCACAGGCTACCGGGGTGCCCTCGCTGTCGTAGCAGGTGGCATCGATTACATGCCATTCTTCATCGCAGACCGTTGCCAACATCTCAAAATCGTAGTTTTCATAAGAGCCGCCTCGTTCGGTGCGATATTCGATTCTGTGCTTTACGGTCACGATGATCAGGCAATCGCCGTTATCGTACTCTACTACATGCTCGGCACTCTCGTCGGTGCCCTCACCGTAAACCGCATCGGCGATCTGCATGTAATCGGTTTCGGTCAGGTGAATCGTGGTTTTCATGGTATCGAATTTTATTATTAGCTTTTCGTTTTAATTACACCACAAAGATAAGTCTATAAATTTAATTATCCAAATAATTATTAGCTTTTTTATTTATTTTTTTCTTTATGCTTTAATTTATCGGCTAATTTTATACCTTTGCAGGAGTAAATGATAATTTATAGACTATGGACATTAAAAGGGTAATGAAGACACACGGCGTTTCGGGTAAGGATTTAGCGGAACGAATGGGAGTAACTACGGTTACGGTTTCCAATCACATCAATGGCAATCCCTCGGTCGAGATACTGGAACGGATCGCAACGGCAATAGGCTGTCAGGTTGGGGATTTTTTTGAATCGTCAAATGACAATACGATCAATTGCCCGAATTGCGGTACCCCGATCAAGCTGACAGCCGAGAAATTGGAGGGCAAATAGCGTGTTCGAACACGGTCGGGTGAAAAAATAATTTGTTTTTCCTGCTACATTTGCTACATAACCTACATAGCGGAGCGGGGGAATGACTACCTTTGGCGAAAATTAACCGCATGGAATTACAAGCGATCCAAAGCAAGATATACGAGATCCGGGGTGTCCGGGTGATGCTCGACTTTGATCTCGCGGCACTCTATCAGGTAGAAACCCGCACGCTCAAACAGGCTGTGCGCCGCAATATCGAGCGGTTCCCTGATGATTTTATGATTCGGCTTTCGCAAAAGGAAGCTAACTATTTGATAGACACAGGGAGATCACAAAATGTGATACCCTCTGGCTACAATATCGGGGTCTCTGAAATGTTCGCTTTTACCGAGCAAGGGGTATCTAGGCTTTCTGCGGCTCTCCGTAGCCCTGTCGCTGTGCAAGTCAGCATCGTTATCATGCGAGCTTTTGTAGCGATGCGGAACTACATCACTACCACCTCGACCATCACGGCGGAGTTGGCGGAATTACGGGCTACGATCGAATTGTTGAGGCGTGACGGCGAGGATACCCTCGAAGCCGTCAACGATCTGTCCGAGGATACCCGAAAGCACATAGACAATCTCTACAACGCTATCGCCGCTCTATCCGTCAAATCCCCTCAACTCGAAAATTCCCGCCGCCGGATCGGGTACAAACAGGACGATGAGTGACCGACCGGGAAAATTTTTCCCTCGTTGAAAACAGGACAGCCGCCTTTTTCGGGGCGGCTGTTTCCGTAAAATCGATTTTAAGGCCACTTTTGGGTGATTTGAACGACTTTCGCGGTCTGTGTGGGCCAAGTACCGCCTCGTTCCGTTTTGCGCCCAAAAACAACGCTATTTGCGCTATTGCGGTATTCGGTAATAGTCGCTACATTTACCATCATAAAAAACCTGCACCCATGAAAAGACTTATCGCTATATTTTCCTGCATCTTTATTGTTGTCGCCTGCTCGAAAGACGGTGTGGATCCGGAGAGTGAAAAGACCCAGGACTACACAAGCTTTGTGTTGCAAAATACCGCCTCTTTTGCATATCCGGACGTTGTTCTCGGATATAAAAAAGAGGACGGTACTCACAAACTCATCGCGGAACTCGGAAATATCCCGGCGGGGGAATCGTCGAAAGAGATCGTTATCGATGACGAAATTAAAAACATATACGCCTTTGCACTCCCATCGCCCAAAGACGGTAATTTTATAATTATAGGATGGGTATTCAAGAGTTTTGACTTACAAAAAAACAAGAAAAACGTATACAGTGATCCGGCGGGACAAGTCGCTGAAAGCGAGGAATTAAACCACACAGACCCAACGCAATACCCGCAACCCTAAATCACATTGATCAGCCAACACTTGTAAGTAACGTAATTTATTATATTATCTCCGATATAGATACAGATCGCCGCTCTGGCCTGCCCGAGGTCTACGTATGTGTTTTCGGAACTGTCGTCGAACAGTTTTTGCCCCGATGGCGGGTATATCCTCGTTGTCCCGGTCATCCACTGCTTAAGATAGACCACGGCACCCTCGTAAGCGTCCGACGGCAGGTATACCGTTTGCAAGGCGGAAGATCCGGAAACGAAGAGATTCTGCGTCTTTGTCAGGTACGTTGTCCCGGCAGTCTGGCCTGAAGCCTTTACCATACTTAGCACCAGTCCATTAGCTTTCAGCACATTGAACCATCCTCCGAATGCCGGAGCCGGATTTGACGAATTGTTGCTCGCCGACCCGTATACCCCGACTACCGCCTCGCTTCTCCATACGGTCTTATTCATATTTCCGAAGCCAAGCCCCACGATAGAGGCTTTGACCGAAAGACCTGCCCAGGGTGGTACGGCATTTATTCCGGCCCTGTTGGCAAATATGCCCTGCGAATTTAAATAGGCGGCATCCCCCTCGCCTGTATCCGACCTGATTACCCCCGACTGCGAATCGAGCGATATAGTCTGTAATATCGTTTTATCGGTATGGGTGTTTTCCTGCCACTTGGAAACAAGGCTGTTCAACTCTATTTTTCCGTTCTTCCCGTCAAGCAGCATGGCCGGTTTCGATATGTCGACTTTCGACGATTCGATCTTTTCATTATCGAAGTTAAACCCCGCGATCAACGCCTTTTCAGCTAACAGCAGCCCTGTCGCCACGCTTTCGAAGTTTGCTCCGTACGAAGTCCAGTAGTTTGCGTTCGGCGGCTGCACACCCGAGAACGTCCCGGCGTTGGCGTCGGTGTAATAGAACTGCGCCCCGACCTTTACGACCTGCGCCACCTGCGCGTTGCCCGTGTAGCTTTTCGTGCCGTCGTACTCTCCCCGATAGCTGAATATCCGTCCGTCGTTTCCCTTTGCCGCCCTGACCTGCCAGTATGTGGGATAGAGATCGGGCTGCACGCCGGCAGACGAACCACTGTTGACGTACCGGTACGTCGCCCCGTTGTACAGCACCTCGTCTCCCTTGTAGTAGGTGACGTTTTGCAGCCAGGTGCCTCGATTCACGCCGATCACGTCCTCCGCGCCCGATGGGGATTGCACGATCGCGCCCCTGATCCTGAAAATATTATCCTGTAACGAATTCCAGTCGATGAACGAGTTTTGGTTTCCGATACGGACGGCGTTCTTCAGAAAGTCGATGTAGTTCTGCCCGTCGTTCGATCGAATGAGGTTGACCACGATCTGCCCCGGCAACACCTCGGTAAAGCCGTACAGCGACGAATAGCTCCGATCTCCGTCGTACTCGCTGTTCAACGCCCCGACAAGCAGGTTATAGTAATCGGGGTCTGTGTCGAACGGCCGTTCGTCCGTGGTGACGGCGAACGTTCCGTCGGCCGTCCCGGTCTTCGGTACCCGCGCGTAGAGCCAGTATAGTTTGTCGCTTTCGAGCGCGGACGACGTGAAT
>JAITVB010000260.1 GCA_031286025.1 Rikenellaceae bacterium | reverse complement strand
ACCCGCTGAGAGTGACTCATCGACCGAAGAGAGGTAACCCGAGAGTACTTGTCCGGGGCTGTTACACCTTCGGAGCGATTCGGCGGGGGGCCGCTTTGGCTCCTTGTGATTTCGGGGTTTGGAATTTGGCCGGTTTGTCGGCAACTTTCTTTTCGGCCTTGGACCTGGCGGGAGCCTTGTGTTCGGCAGAGGCCGCATCAGTCGCTTCGGCGACGGCTTCTTCCTCAGGATCTTTAAGGTCGATCATGCTTTTGTCAAGCAGGAGGTTATACCACTGCACCACTTTCTTGATGTCCGAAACGTGCACCCGTTCGCGGTCGAATGCCGGTAACGCTTTTCCAAAAAAGGCGATCAACTCTTTCTGGTCAGCCTTGTGCGAAACGGCGGGTTTTTCACCCGTGTACTTAAAGATCTCCTGAAACACTTTGGTGATCGGCAGGTCTTCGGTTTCCGTAAAAATAGCGATTTCACCCATCGAACTGACGCGGGCGGTAGAGGGAACGTTCATCCGCCTGGCATCGGTGAGCGACTCGACGATCACGCCGCGGGTGCTTTGCGCGACGAATTTATATAAGCCCGGTTGGCCCGAAATGGCCAGAATTTCCTTCAAGTCCATAGTCTTGTTCTTTTACGTTTTTTCGCGATGCAAAAATAGCGATATTTTTTAATTTTCTCATCCTTTTCGGAGGATTACCATCTAAAGGCAAAACGGAGGGGAATTTCCGAAATGTTCAGGCAAAAACACTCTGAATGGGATCAATTCGTAATAGATTTTTTACAAACGTCTGTTTTTTGTCAGACAGCACCCTGCTTTCGCCTCCCGGCGAAAAGCGCTTTTCGGGGAAAAAATGCTACTTTTGTCATCTTTAGCGTACATTCCGGAAAATGTATCCCGGATGCCCTGCAAAAAACCTTATTTAAACAACAGTTATGAAAGTCTTAAAGTTTGGCGGGACGTCCGTAGGTTCCGCGGAAGCGATTCTGAACGTCAGGAAAATTGTAGAGTCGCAAGCCGAAGAGGTGGTCGTGGTGGTTTCGGCCTTGGGCGGGGTGACCGACCTATTGCTGCGAACCGCGCGCGAAGCCGCTGCCGGCGAGGCGAATTACTACGACGATTATAACGCTGTCGCCGAGCGCCACCACCGCCTGATCGGCCAGGTGGTCGACGCAGGGCGGAAAACGGAGGTACAACAGAAGGTCACGGCCCTGCTCGATGATTTGGGCAACATCTTTCGCGGCGTCTTTCTCATCAAAGACCTATCACCGAAGACAACCGACATTATCGTGAGCTATGGCGAACGGCTTTCGTGCCTGATCGTCAACGCGACGATCGACAAGAGCGTGTTGTATGATCCGCTCGAATTTATCAAGACGCGCCCCCATTTCAACAAGCACATCGTAGACTTCGAGATTACGGACAAGCTGATTGCCGAAAAGTTCGAAAAGTTGCCGCGGGTGGCGGTTGTGCCGGGGTTTATCGCTTCGGACCTCGAAACAGGCGAAGTGACCAACCTCGGGCGGGGCGGAAGCGACTACACGGCCGCCATCCTCGCCGCCCGGCTCCACGCCGGCCAGTTGGAGATATGGACAGACGTCGATGGCTTCATGACCGCCGACCCGAAGGTTATCAATAATGCTTATGTAATTGAAAAATTGAGTTTTGTCGAAGCGATGGAACTGTGCAACTTCGGAGCGAAGGTGGTTTACCCGCCAACGATCTTTCCTGCGTTCCATAACAACGTTCCCATCCTGATCAAGAACACGTTCAATCCCGAATCCAAAGGCACCTATATCTCGCGCGACAAGACCATCGACAAGAGTAAGGCGATCAAGGGCATTTCATCGATCAACGACACCTGCCTGATCACCGTCCAAGGATTGGGGATGGTCGGTGTGATCGGCGTCAATTATCGCATTTTCAAGGTGTTGGCCAAAGCCGGGATCAGCGTCTTCTTCGTGTCGCAAGCCTCGTCCGAAAACACGACCTCGATCGGCGTCAAGAATGGCGACGCCGACACCGCGATCGCCGTGCTGAGCGAAGAGTTTTCGCAGGAAATTGTTCTGGGCGAAATCAACAAGATCAAGAAGGAAGGCAACCTGGCCACCGTCGCGATCGTGGGCGAGAACATGAAGCACACACCGGGCATCGCCGGAAAGCTTTTCGGTACGTTGGGCAAGAACGGGATCAACGTGATCGCCTGCGCCCAGGGAGCGTCGGAGACCAATATTTCGTTCGTCATCACGCTCGAAAGCCTGCGCAAGGCGTTGAACGTGATCCATGACTCGTTCTTTCTTTCGGAATATCAAGTGTTGAACGTGTTCGTGGCCGGCGTGGGCCTGGTAGGCAGCAACCTGATCGACCAGATCGAGAAACAACAAAAAAAGTTATTGGAAGACAATTCGTTGCAGATCCGCGTGGTGGGCGTCACCAATTCGAAACGGTGCGTCCTGAGCCGCGAGGGCATCGACCTGACAAACTACCGAGCGTTGCTGAAAAACGCCGAAAAGGTGTCGTCGCCTCAGATTTTCCGGGACGAGATACTGGCGATGAACATTTTCAATTCGGTCTTTGTCGATTGCACCGCGAGCGCCGAGGTTTCCACGATTTACCGCGATTTGTTGGAGCATAACGTTTCGGTGGTGGCGGCCAACAAGGTGGCGGCTTCGTCGTCGTACGAAGGCTACGACCTGTTGAAGCAGACCGCCCGCAAGCGCGGCGTAAAATTCCTCTTCGAAACCAACGTCGGCGCAGGGCTGCCCATCATCAACACGATCGGTAACCTGATCAACAGCGGCGACCGCATCCTGAAGATCGAGGCGGTACTCTCGGGGACGCTCAATTTCATTTTCAACGAGATGAGCGCGGCGATCCCGCTGAGCAAAACCATTCGTCTGGCGATGGAAGCCGGTTATGCCGAGCCCGATCCGCGGATCGACCTGAGCGGAATGGATGTGGTGCGAAAATTAGTAATCCTCGCGCGCGAAGCCGGTTACAGGTTAGAGCAGTCCGACGTGAAGAAAAACCTCTTCGTGCCTGAAAAATTCTTCGAAGGAACGTTGGACGATTTCTGGAAAAACATCGTCACGCTTGACGCCGAGTTCGAAACCAAGCGCAAAGCGCTCGAAGCCCTAAGCAAGAAATGGCGTTTCGTGGCGAAGTTTGAAAACGGCGCGGCCGAAGTGGGATTGCAGGAAATCGATGCGAGCCATCCGTTCTACCACCTCGAAGGGAGTAACAACATCGTGCTGCTGACCACCGAGCGGTATAAGGAATATCCGATGCAGATCAAGGGTTACGGCGCCGGCGCCGGTGTGACGGCGGCCGGAGTTTTCGCCGACATCATCAGCATAGCGAATATTCGTTAGCGTCAGCCGAGAGGGAAAGGAAAAATCGAAACGTTCTCTGCCCGACCAAGCGCAGAACGAAGCCCTGCGACGCGCATACAAACAACCGGTGTAAAGAAAGAAAAATGAAGTACATCATCATCCTGGGCGACGGGATGGCCGACGAGCCGATCCCTGAATTGGGCGGCAAAACTCCGATCCAGGCGGCCCGCAAACCGAATATGGACCGTTTGGCCGCCGCCGGGCGCAACGGATTGCTCGACACCGTGCCCATCGGGTTTGCGCCGGGCAGCGAAATCGCCAATCTGACCCTGTTGGGCTATGACGTGGCTCGTGTGTTCGAAGGCCGCGGCTCGCTCGAAGCAGCAAGTATGGGCGTCGAAATCGCGTTGGGCGAAATGGCCATGCGCTGCAACCTGATTACGATTGAAAACGGAAAAATCAAAAACCACTCGTCCGGACATATTTCGACCGGAGAGGCGCACGAGTTGATCGATTTTTTGCAGGAAAAATTGGGCGACGACCGCGTGTCGATCCACCCCGGCGTTTCCTACCGCCACTTGCTGAAAATCAGAGGGGGCGACAAAAACGTCACGTGTACCCCGCCCCACGATGTGCCGGGCACCCCTTTCCGGGACGTCTTGGTGCGTGCCGCCAGGCCCGAAGGCG
>JAITVB010000246.1 GCA_031286025.1 Rikenellaceae bacterium | reverse complement strand
CGCTGCGGCGATCGTTGCGGTTGTCATAGGCCTGTTCGCATTCGCGGAGCAGTTCGGTCTTCACGCGTTCCAGTTCGCCGTCGGTGAAGCCGAAGCGATAGATGCGCTCCATCTCTTCGTAGATCGATTTGAAAGCGCGTCCGGTTTCGTTGTCGCGGGCGATGGCGATGGCGGCAAACACGTCGCATGTGGCGGTCAGGTCGGTATCGAAAGCGGCGGCGGCTACAAACGGCGCGTCGGGTTTCTGCGAAATTTCTTCGAGGCGGTAACCGGCCATCCGTGAAACGAGTATCTTGGCGATAGCGATCTTTTCACCCACTACAAGGCTGTTGAACGCAGGAGGCAACGGATCGCTCTTATAGTAAATGGTCACGCGGTTCTGGGGCGCTTCGGGGTCGGTCGCCACGCTTACCAACGGCTCGGTGTTGCCGGGGATCGGCACGAGTACCTTCGGCGCGGGGTTTTCGACGGCCGGAATATCGGCCATCACTTTTTTAATTCTGGCTTCCATCTGGTCCACATCGAAGTCGCCCACCACCACGATCGCCTGCAGGTCGGTGCGGTACCAGCGATGATAAAAGTCGCGGAGTTCCTGATGTGAGAAAGAGCGCAACTGCTGTTCGCTGCCGATGATGTTGCGGTAGGCGTATTTCGACCCGTTGAAGACGGTCGGCGCGTTCTTTTCCTGCATCCGGAAACCGGCGGTGTTGTACGTGCGCAACTCTTCGACGATCACCCCGCGCTCCTTGTCGATCTCTTCGGGCAGGAGCGAGACGAAATACGACCAGTCGTGCAGGATCAACAGACATGAGTCGATGATCCCCTCGCGCAACAGAGGCACGCTCGAAATGTTGTAGATCGTCTGGTCCGGGCCGGTGCCGGCGTTGAGGTTGTAACCGAATTTCACCCCGATTGTTTCCAAGTAATCCCTCAGACCGTTATCGGGAAAATTTTTCGTCCCGTTGAAGGCCATGTGTTCGAGGAAGTGGGCCAGACCGATCTGCGAGTCCTCTTCCTGGATCGCACCCACGTTATGGAGGATGTAGAACTCGCCCTGTTTTTCAGGCTTGGCGTTGTGTTTGATGTAGTAGGTGAGCCCGTTGTCGAGTTTGCCGATCCTCACGCTCGGGTCGGCGGGGATGGGGGCCTGCATGTTGGGCCCTTGGGCGAACAGCGCCGTTGCCGAAGCAACGAGCATCACCACCAAGGCATAGAATTTTTTCATAAAGGTTAAAGTATTAGGGTATGGTTTGTGTGTGTCGTTTTTTCGTTTCGGGTTCCAACGCTTCTTCGTCGGGCCGGTATTCGATGACGTCACCCGGTTGGCAGTCGAGCGTGCGGCAGATCGCTTCGAGGGTAGAGAAACGGACCGCCTTGGCCTTGCCCGTTTTGAGGATCGAGAGGTTGGCCTGGGTGATGTCGACCTTTTCGGCCAGTTCGGTGAGCGACATCTTGCGCCGAGCCATCATCACGTCTATGTTTACGATAATTGACATAACGGCTCAGGGTCAGATGGTTAACTTTTGTTCTTCGGTCAGGTCGTAGCCGATGGCGAAGATCTCGGCGATGAAGAGTACCACCACGCCCATGATGATCTCCTTGAAGGTGATCGGGAATCCGTTTGCGATCACAAAATCGCTCCCTTCGAAGAAACGTGCCGCGTAGTTGTTGCGGATATAGTTGCCTGTATCCCCCAGGATCGAGGCGGTGATCAACATCGCACCGATCATGCGGGTTAGGGTAATCGCATTGCGCGAGAAGACATTATTCGTTCGGGCGCTTTTGCGTAACTCGACCAGGATGACGAGCATCACCACGAAGACCCCCAGATAGAGCAACATCGCGAGGGTCATTATCATCATTCCCCACGTGGACGCGACAGGACTGAGACGAGCCGTTCCCGGCCCTTCGAGCCTCAGGTCGATGGTGTTGGTGCGGGCCATTCCCACCACCGAGCCGTCGGCGTTGGTATAGACCGGAATGTTGTAACCGGTCACACTGATATCGTTTTTCAGCTCGACAAAGGGGGAAAGCATCTGTTTTCCGGGCATGCCGTGTTCAAATCCTTCGTTGAACCCGGCGCGGAAATCGATTCCGGTGAGGCCCACCACCAAACTGACCGAAACGATCAGGAAAAAGATGATGTACAGGGCATCGATCCGTTTTAAAATCTTCGACTGTGACTTCATAGGTTTCTTCTCCGATGGTTTTACCGGCAGCAAATATACAGGTTTTTTCTGAAAAACAATTTTTTTTTATCGAAAAACGATATTTTTTTGTGTATAACGAGGGAAGATCGTTCTTTTGACCCTCGAAAAACGATAGTTCTCCGACAAAAAAATGCAAAAAATCAGGCGTTTCGAGGAAAGGGCTGAAAGCTGAAATACGCTATTAAAGATAGTGAAGCCCACTGTTGACCCCAAGGGCGAATTACAGACGGGAAATGGATTTAAATTCCCCGATGCAGGGATACCCGGGGCCCGTACCCTGTAATTTTGAGGCAGGTGATTGTTTTTCGCAAAAAAATATGTAGTTTTGCAAACTATTTGACCTTTGGAATCATAAAAACTTAAATAATTCGGAAACAAATGCAAAACAAAGGCGCACTACGACTTTTAGCCATAGTACTGGCCATTGCCTGTGCTTACCAACTCTCTTTCACGGTAGTAACCCGCTCCGTGGAGAAGAAGGCAGCCACCTACGCCCAGGGCGACGAAGCCCGGGAGGCGAGTTACCTCGATTCGATCAAGTCCGAAACGGTCTATAACCTGGGCTTGGTCAAGTTCTCTTACAAAGAGTGTAAGGAACGCGAGATCAACCTGGGGCTCGACCTGCGGGGCGGGATGAACGTTATGCTCGAAATTTCGGTCGAAGACGTAGTCAGGGCTTTGGCCAATCACAACCCCGACCCGGCCTTCAACCAGGCGTTGGCTCAGGCCCGCAAGGCGCAGGAGAGCAGTTCGCGCGACTATATCACCCTGTTTCGCGAAGCTTACGAACAGATCGTTCCGGGCGGTCGGCTGAGCTTTATCTTCAACACGCCCGAACTGCGCGAACAGGTGACTCCCGAAAGCACCAACGAACAGGTGGCGAACGTGTTGCGCCAACAGTCGGAAAGCGCCATTGCCAACTCGTTCAACGTATTGCGCAACCGTATCGACCGCTTCGGGGTAACCCAACCCAATATCCAACGTTTGGAAAACTCGGGCCGCATCCTGGTCGAACTTCCCGGGGTGAAAGAACCGGAACGTGTGCGCAAACTCCTCCAGGGAACAGCCAGTCTCGAATTCTGGGCCACTTACGACAACGCGGAAATTTATCCGATGTTCGAACAGGTGAACCAATATATCAAGGAATACCTGAGCGCCGCAGGCACCGTCGCCCCGGCCGACTCGACCGGAACGGTCGCACCTCTTGCCGAGGCTGCCGCAACGGTCGATTCGAGCCTGCTTGCACAGTTGGATCCGGCTCAAGCCGCCGCTGAAACGTCTTCGGCCGACCTCGAACGCGATATGCCGTTCTTCGCCAGGCTCCACCCGATCGTGGACTACCAGAGCGGCCGCATCGGCCAAGGGCCCGTGGTGGGCCAAGCCCAATCTTACGACACGGCTACCGTGAACCGTTACCTCGCCCTGCCGCAAGCGAAGGCCCTCCTTCCGCGCGACGTGCAATTCATGTGGGGCGTCAAAGCGACTGATAATGCCGGTGTCTATTTCGACCTTTACGCCATTCGAAAAAACACCCGCGACGGCCGCGCTCCGCTCGACGGCGGCGTGGTGGTCGACGCCCGTGAGGAATATGCCCAACAGGGTGCCGCCGCCGAAGTGTCGATGGCGATGAACGCCGAGGGATCAAGGGTTTGGGCACGCATGACGGCCGACAACATCGGCAAGTCGATTGCCATTTGCCTTGACGGTTACGTATACTCCGCCCCGCGCGTAAACTCCGAAATCTCGGGCGGCCGCTCGCAGATCACCGGCCAGTTTACGATCAACGAAGCCCGCGACTTGGCCAACGTGCTCAAATCGGGCAAGTTGCCCGCTCCGGCCCGCATCATCCAAGAGGCCATCGTCGGCCCGTCGCTCGGTCAGGAATCGATCGACGCCGGGATGATGTCGTTCGTGTTGGCCTTCCTGCTCGTACTGTTTTATATGATCCTCTTCTATAACAAAGCCGGTATGGTGGCCAGCATTGCGCTGATCACCAATCTCTTTTTCCTGTTCGGGGTGCTCGTCTCTTTCGGGGCGGTGCTGACCCTGCCCGGTATTGCGGGGATTGTGCTCACGATGGGGATGGCGGTCGACGCGAATGTGATCATCTACGAGCGTATCAAAGAAGAGTTGAAAGCGGGCAAGGGGGTGAGCCTCGCTCTGAAAGACGGGTTCAGCAACGCCTATTCGGCCATCATCGACGGCAACATGACCACGATGATTACCGGGATCGTGCTGTTCATTTTCGGTACCGGTCCGGTACAGGGCTTTGCCACCACGCTTATCATCGGGATCATCACCTCGCTCTTTTCGGCGATCTTCATCACCCGCCTGATCTTCGTGGCGATACTCGGCAGCGGTAAGAAAATCCGTTTCTCGAACAAATACACCGAAAACTTCCTGTCCAACACGAAGTTCGATTTCATCAAGATCCGCAAGTATACCTATATGCTTTCGATCGCCCTGATGGTGATCACCTTCGTTTCGCTCGCTACCCGCGGAATGAACTACGGGGTCGATTTCTCGGGGGGACGCGCCTTTGTGGTCCGCTTCGACCAACCGGTGACCGACAACCAGGTGCGCGACCGTCTGAGCGGGGTGTTTGGCGTCGATGAAAGTTTCGAAGTGAAGCAATACGGTGTGAGCGGCGAACAGAAACGCATCGTGACCCAGTATAAGTATGACGACGCAGGGGAGAATGTGACCGACGAGATCTTCCAGATGCTTTACGATGCGTTGGCTTCGCTGAATGCCGAACCGCTGACTTTCGATGAATTCTCGACGACCGCCACCAACCCGATCGGGATCATCAGTGCCGACAAGATCGGCCCGAGCGTGGCGAGCGACATCAAGCGCGATTCGATCATAGCTTTGGTTTTCAGTCTTTTGGC
>JAITVB010000234.1 GCA_031286025.1 Rikenellaceae bacterium | reverse complement strand
GATCCCTTCGAGGCGGGTCAGTTCAAGGGCGGCTTCGAGGGCATCCTCGTCAACGATGGCCACCACCTCGGCCCGCTTGTTAACGGCCAGGTTGGCGTGCATCGGGCCGATGCCGGGATAGTCAAGCCCGGCAGAAATCGAGTAGGCCTCGGCCACATTCCCGTCGGAGTCATACATCACCAACGACCTGGAACCGTGTAGCACGCCCTCCTTGCCCAAGTGGATCGTAGCGGCCGAGTGGCCCGAATCGAGCCCGTGGCCGGCGGCTTCGGCCGCAACGAGTTTCACCCGCTCGTCATTCAGGAAATGATAGAACGCCCCTGCGGCATTGCTCCCCCCGCCGATGCAGGCCAACACGTAATCGGGGTAGTCGCGTCCCTCCTTTTCGACGAGTTGCTTTTTGATCTCTTCGCTGATCACCGATTGGAACCGGGCCACGATTTCGGGGTAGGGGTGAGGGCCCACGGCCGAACCGATGAGATAGAACGTGTCCTCGGGACGACGACACCAGTCGTCGAGGGCCTCGTCGACGGCGTCCTGCAACGTGGCGTTACCGCGGGTCACGGCCACCACCTTCGCACCTAACATTTCCATCTTGAGCACGTTCAGGTGTTGGCGTTCGATGTCGGTTTTGCCCATGTACACGATGCACTCCATGTCCATCAGTGCGCACACCGTAGCCACGGCCACGCCGTGCTGTCCGGCGCCGGTTTCGGCAATGATGCGGTGCTTGCCCATCCGTTTGGCAAGGAGGATCTGGCCGATTGTGTTGTTGATCTTGTGTGCGCCGGTGTGGTTCAGGTCTTCGCGCTTGAGGTAGATCTTCGTGTTGTACTTTTCGGAAAGGCGTTTTGCGAAATAGAGTGGCGACGGTCGTCCTACGTAATCGCGCAATAAAGCGTAAAATTCCTGCTTGAACGATTCGTCGTTCGCGATGTGTCGGAATTCGCGGTCGAGGTTTTCGACGTTGGCTTTGAGGATTTCGGGGACATAGGCGCCGCCGAATTCGCCGTAGTAGCCGTTGGAGTCGATGTGATAGTTTTTCATGGTTTTTATTTTTAAGTGCTTTGGAATTGATTGCTGAAAAAAACGGGGAGGCTGTCGTCGTTCGACAGCCTCCCCGTTTATGCTTGATAAATCTGGGTCCGTTATACACACGGATTTAGCCTCTCACGACTTTGTACGAGTTGCGAGCGCCACCACCCAAAATTGGTTGTAATCACCAGATTCATTTTTCGTCTTTTTTGTCTTTTCCGGACACGGCAAATATAGCGATAAAATGACAAAAACAAATTTTCGGACAAAAAAATGACAAAAATATTTTTTGAGGGTTACATTTGTTGGCAAATACTCCGCTTATGGAACAGCAAGAAACCACCGCCGCCCATATCATCGCTCTCGAATGTGCCGCACTTGAGGGGTGGAACCGCGGCAATCCGTCGGCTTACCTCGACCTTTACGCCCCCGAAATCACCTATTTCGACCCGTTTCAGGAAAAACGCTTCGACGGTATCGAAACGATGCAGGTTTTTTATGAAAGCTTGCGCGGACAGATTTCCGTCGAAAAATACGAAATGATCGACCCGACGGTGCAATTGCACGACATGACGGCTGTACTGACCTACAACTTGAACTCGTGGGCCGGCGGCGATCTTTTCCGTTGGAACTGCACCGAAGTTTTTCGGCAACAACCCGATGGCTCGTGGAAAATCATCCATAACCACTGGTCGTTCATAAAACCTCTCGGCTGATGTTTCTTTTCGACTTTGGCGAATATGTCACAGGTTGGCAGGATTGGGTGGCATTGGGCGTATGTGCCGTGTTGGTCGGGATGTCCAAGACGGGTATCCAGGGCATCAACACGATCGTTGCCCCGGTGTTGGCGCTCGTGTTTGGCGGAAAACCCTCGACAGGTCTGCTGCTACCGATCCTCTGCATGGCCGATTTGATAGGGGTCGCTTATTACCGTAGGCACGCCGAATGGAAATATATTCTGAAACTGTTGCCTGCCGCCGTCGTTGGGTTCTTCGTGGCCATCGCCGTCGACCGGTTTGTTCCTGATGATAAATTCCGGTTGTTGATCGGGGGAAGCATACTGATCAGCCTCGGAGCGATGTTTTGGTCCGAGCGCGGCAATGGAAGATCCGGACAACTCACTTCATCGTGGTGGTTTTCGCCCGCCTTCGGGTTGTTGGGCGGCTTCACGACGATGATTGCCAATGCCGCCGGACCGGTGATGGGCACCTATCTGCTCTCGATGCGGTTGCCTAAATATGCGTTTGTCGGCACGGCTGCCTGGTTCTTCCTGATTGTCAATTATTTGAAGTTTCCCTTACAGATTTTCGTCTGGCACAACATTTCCGGGAAATCGCTGTTGCTCGACGTAATGATGTTGCCGATGATCGGCGTGGGGGCGGTGATCGGCATCCGACTTGTCCGGCGCCTGCCCGAGAAAGGATTTCGCAACGTGATCATTGGGCTGACGCTGCTTTCCGCGCTGCTGCTCTTCTTTTAAACTCGAAACAGGGCCGAAAAATCGGGCAATGGATCGCCTTCGTGCCAACGAGGCAGTTCCAAGAACGCCGCTTCCGGGAAATTGCGGCCGAGCATCTGCTGCAACACCGCCCGGGTATCGTCCGTAATCAGTGGATCGGTGGCAATCCCTGTGTTGTAAATTACCCCGACGACCTCGATCCCGCGCACGCTGCACGCCTTGAGTGTCAGCAGTGCGTGATTGATACTTCCCAATCGGGCGTGGACGACGATGACCGTTGGGTGGGGGTGACACACCAGGTAATCGGCCACGGTTTGGTCGTCGACCAACGGTACCATCAACCCGCCTACCCCCTCGACCAACACGCATTCATAGGTTTCTTCCAACCGCTCCGTCGCCTCGAAGATCCTGAAAAAGTCGATCTGCCGGCCTGCCAACTCGGCCGCCAACCGGGGCGAAGCCGGAAATGGGAAAATATAGGGACAGGTCGTCCCTTCGAGGTCGGCCTCCTGCAACGGAATGCCCATCAGCCTGCGATGGGTTTCGATGTCTTCCGAGGTGCGGGTACAGCCTGTCTGGGCCATTTTTTGGGTAATCACCGACACCCCCTCGCCGAGCAGCCAACGAGCGGCGAGGCCGGTCGCCAGGCTTTTGCCGGCGTCGGTGTCGATGGCGGTTATGAAATAGCGTCGTTTCATCGTTTGCGGCAGACGCAGAAAATAACGTGCCAGGTGAGCGTTACACGCCCGTTGCCCGCACCGTACATTTTTCGATAATTTTCTTCAAATCTTTCCATGGCGGTTTTTGTCCAACGAAAGTCGCCCGTGCCCGTTACTCCGGTTTGTTGGAGATGGCGCAGAACCTCGCGCGGCGAATCGAATGACGGCGAAAACCGCTCTTCCCAAATTTCCGATTCTTCAAAATTTTCTTCCAACAGGTCGCGTAATGCCGTGGTCGAAAAATAATCGAGCCCATTTCCGGTCAATGCTTTGATCTCATGCAGGTTTTCCGGGCCGAAGGTACTGAAGGCAAAAATTCCGCCCGTTTTCAGCGTGCCGGCCACGCGTTGGGCAAACCGCGAAAGGTCGTCGAACCATTGCACGGTCGAGGCCGACACGACGGCGTCCAACCCGCCGGGTAGTACAATCTGCTCGGCATCGCCGGGTATTGCGGTTACTGTTATTTCCGGACGGTTTTTTCGAACCTGTTCCGTTAGCCCTTCAGCCGCCTCGTCCACCAGATCATTGAGAAAAAGCGTGGAAGTTTGGCCCCGGAATAAAATTTCGCGAGTCAAAAACCCCGTTCCGCAGCCGATTTCCGCGATCTGCCCGCCGCCGCCCATTTCCGAAAAGCGGACGGCGAGCGTGCCGGCCACCTGCCGTTGGATTACCGCCTGCGACTCGTACGATGCCAGACGCTTTCGGAAACGTGCCCGGATCAACCCCTTGTCGCGGTTATTCATTGACCAGTTCCTCCCAACGTTTAAAGAGGTGGAACGGATAATGGGGCGCCTCGATTTCGTGCACCGGACATCGCCCCGTCCAATAGTTGCGCAGATTTTCGGGCGGGAAAATCGCGTCCTGGGTCGAAACGATCGCCCGGTTCCACGTAATCTGTCCGGCATGGGTCGTGGCGTTGATGATCCGGGAAAGTTCCGCTTTACGAGCCTCAAGGCCACTTTCCGGAATAAACTTGAATCCGCGCGAAACGCGCGTCATGAATTTGAAAAAACTTTGCTCGGTCAGATTGTCGCACGTGCCGCGGGCGATGCGCTCGGGGATACCGTAGCGGTCGTCGACCGGCGTCGGTGTGCCGTTGACCGCCACCGCCTGCACGATATCGAGTTCCAACGTCGGAACCACCTGTGCGGCCGCCCACACTCCCATCGACCAGGCGACTACGCGCACCTGTGCATAACTTTCCCATCGCTCCGCATCGGGCGTATCGAGGTCGGTATAATCGAAGCAGACACACAAGTCCGTCCCCTCGGGCACCGCCAGGTGGGCCGTCGTCCGAGCATCCATC
>JAITVB010000142.1 GCA_031286025.1 Rikenellaceae bacterium | reverse complement strand
CGCTGCTGCGATTGCTTTATCGGGTCGCGAATGCTGAAAAGTCTATAATATTTTGTATCTTTATCCCGTTTTTTACATTTTCTGACACAAGCATAAAACAACGCGCCATATGAGCTTAACGACAAGCCTGCTGAAACTGTTCTTCGGAACCAAGGCCGACAAAGACAAGAAAGAGATTCAACCTTACGTAGATAAGATACTGGCCGCCTACCCCGCCGTAGACGCCCTGAACAACGACGAACTGCGCGCCCTTTCGACGAAATTGAAGCAAGAGATCGCCGACTTTATCCGCCCCCAGGAAGACCAGGTGGTCGAACTCAAGGCCCGTCTGGAAGGCGCCGATGTGACGATCGACGAAAAAGAAAACATCGGCAAGGAGATCGACCGCATCACCAAAGCGATCGACGACAAGATCGAGGAAAAGCTGTTGGAGATTATGCCGCAAGCCTTTTCGATCGTCAAATCGACCGCCCGCCGTCTGACCCAGAATCCGCAGATCGAAGTGACCGCCACGGATTTCGACCGCGACCTGGCCGCCGCCGGCAAGGACTTCGTGTCGATCGAAGGCGACAAAGCCATCTGGGTCAACCAATGGAAAGCCGGGGGAAACACGATCACGTGGGACATGATCCACTACGATTGCCAACTGTTCGGGGGCGCCGTGTTGCATCTGGGCAAGATCTCGGAAATGGCTACCGGGGAAGGGAAAACGCTCGTCGCCACGGTGCCCGTATTCCTCAATGCCTTAGCCGGCAAGGGGGTACACTTGGTGACGGTCAACGATTACCTCGCCCGACGCGACTCGGAATGGATGGGGCCGATCTACCAGTTCCACGGCCTGTCGGTCGATTGTATCGACAAGCACCAACCCAACTCCGACGCCCGCCGCAAGGCTTACATGGCCGATATTACTTTCGGAACGAATAACGAGTACGGTTTCGACTATCTGCGCGACAACATGGCCATTTCGCCCGAAGACCTCGTGCAGCGCAAGCACCACTACGCCATTGTCGACGAGGTCGACTCGGTGTTGATCGACGACGCCCGCACGCCGCTCATTATCTCGGGTCCCGTGCCCAAGGGCGAGGACCAGATGTTCGAACAGTATAAACAACCGATCGAACAACTCTATAACCTGCAGCGCAACCTCGCCACCAACCTGTTGGCCGAAGCCAAAAAACTGATCGAAGCCGGCAAGACCGACGAAGGGGGCGTGCTCCTCTACCGGGCGCACAAGGGGCTTCCGAAATATAAACCGCTTATCAAATACCTGAGCGAAACCGGGATCAAGAGCCTGATGCAGAAGGTCGAAAACGTCCACATGCAGGACAACAACCGCCGCATGCCCGAGATCGTCGACGATCTCTACTTCGTCATCGACGAAAAACACCACTCGGTCGAGTTGACCGACAAGGGCCATGAAGCGTTGGCCAAGAGCGTGGGCGACAATAAGTTCTTCGTGCTGCCCGACATCGGTTCGGTGATCGCCGAAATGGAACGCTCGGGACTTTCGACCGAGGAAAAGGCGATCAAGAAAGACGAGCTGCTCAACGAATACGCCCTGAAGGCGGAACGCGTACACACGGCCAATCAGTTGCTGAAGGCTTACAGTTTGTTCGAAAACGACGTCGAATATGTCGTCATGGACAATAAGGTAAAGATCGTCGACGAACAGACGGGCCGTATCCTCGAAGGGCGCCGCTACTCCGACGGCCTGCACCAGGCGATCGAAGCCAAGGAAAACGTCAAGATCGAAGCCGCCACGCAGACTTTTGCCACGATCACCCTCCAGAACTACTTCCGCATGTACCACAAACTAGCCGGGATGACCGGTACGGCCGAAACGGAAGCGAGCGAATTCTGGAGCATCTACAAATTGGACGTAGTGGTGATCCCGACCAATCGACCGGTGATTCGAGACGACCGCAACGACTTGATTTACAAGACAATTCGAGAAAAATACGCCGCCGTGATCACCGAAATCGGAAAGTTGGTCGAGGCCGGACGCCCGGTGCTTGTGGGAACGACATCGGTCGAAATTTCGGAACTGCTGAGCAAGATGCTCAAACTAAAAGGTATCCGACATAACGTACTCAACGCCAAGCAACACCAGAAGGAGGCCCAGATCGTGGCCGAAGCCGGCCGCAAGGGCCAGGTGACGATCGCCACCAACATGGCCGGTCGTGGTACGGACATCAAACTGACGCCCGAAGTGAAAGAAGCGGGCGGTTTGGCCATCGTCGGCACCGAGCGCCACGAATCGCGCCGCGTCGACCGCCAGTTGCGCGGACGTGCCGGACGTCAGGGCGACCCGGGTTCGTCGCAATTCTTCGTTTCGTTGGAGGATAACCTGATGCGCCTTTTCGGATCGGAACGCATCGCTTCGGTGATGGACCGCATGGGCCTGAAAGAAGGCGAGGTGATCCAGGCCGGGATGATGTCGAAAGCCATCGAACGCGCCCAGAAGAAGGTCGAAGAGAACCACTTCGGCACCCGTAAACGCCTGCTCGAATACGACGACGTGATGAACTCGCAGCGCGAGGTGATCTACACTCGCCGCCGCCACGCCCTGTACGGCGAACGCATCGAGGTCGATCTGAACAATCTGATGGGCGACTTTGCCGAAAGTTTTGCCGCTGCCAACGAAGGAAACGATTTCGAGGATTTCAAGCTCGAAATGATCCGCGCGGTGGCCGTCGAGCCGTCGTTCGACGCCAAACGGTTCAAAGGCATCCCGACCGGCGACCTGGCCGACCTGATCTTCGACGACCTGCGGGCCGCTTACGAACGCCGCCGCCAGATGGTTTCGAACACCGCTTATCCGGTGATCAAGGGCGTGTATGAAAAGAATGCGTCGCAGTTCGAAAATATTTATGTGCCGGTGACCGACGGGCTGAAAGTGTTCAACGTGCCGGTCGACCTGAAGAAGGCTTACGAAAGCCGGGGGCAGGAGATCTACAAAGCGTTCTGCAAGGTGGTGATGCTCATCATGATCGACGAAAACTGGAAGGAACACCTGCGCGAGATGGACGACCTGCGCCAGTCGGTACAGAACGCGACCTACGAGCAGAAAGACCCGTTGCTGATCTACAAGTTCGAGTCGTTCGAGCTGTTCCGCAAGATGTTGGACAAGAACAACCGCGAGATCCTGTCGATCCTGTTGAAGGCCTACATCCCGATGCGCAACGCCTCGGAAGAAGAGGTGAGCCGCCAACGCCAACCCGAGCGCCCGAAAACCGACATGTCGAAGTTGCAAACCTCGCGCAACGAAGCCGCGACCCGCGCCGGACAGGAGGACAAGGGGAAACCGATGCCCGTGGTGGCCGAAAAACATGTGGGACGCAACGAACCCTGCCCATGCGGTTCCGGAAAGAAATACAAAAACTGTCATGGTGCGGGACAATAAACGCACTGACATAAAACATGCTGAAAAATAATTCAATTCGATAAAAAATCATGAAAATTGCAAAAGACACGTTTGTGTCGCTGAGTTACGAACTGAAAGTGGACGGAGAAACAGCAGACCAAGCCACGGCCGAGGCACCGTTGGAATTTATCTACGGTGCGGGGTTCCTGTTGCCGGCCTTTGAACGAAATATCAAAGGAAAATCGGCGGGCGACGCGTTTGCCTTTGCCCTGAACGCGACCGATGGCTACGGCGAAGTGATGCCTGGAGCGGTGATCGAACTGCCGAAAAGCGCCTTTATGGTCGACGGCCGGATCGAGGAGGAGATGCTCGAAGCGGGCAACCACATCCCGATGACGGACAATCAAGGCAACCAACTCGTAGGCATGGTAACCGCGCTGAAAGACGACGTGGTGGTGATGGACTTCAACCATCCGCTAGCAGGCAAGACGCTGAACTTCTCGGGCAAGATCGAGGGGGTGCGCGAGGCGACCGATGTGGACCGGGCGAAGATGATGGGCCTGGGCGGAGGATGTGGTTGTGACTGCGGCGATGGCGGTTGTGAGGACTGCGGCGACGATAAGAAAGGTTGCAGCTGCAATTAAGCGCCCCGGAGGGCAGCCTTCCATAGCGTAAAATCTCTTGCGTGCGAATTAAAAGGATGGAAAATGTGCTTTTTTTCATCGCTATAATTTTTAATCGGTTGTGCTTTTTTATTCCTTTTGCAAAGCTATCTCGTTTCCCTCTGACAAACTGCGTCGCAGGTGCGACAACATACGACAGGTAGTGCGTAAACTTGCGACAAACAGTGTCAAAAATTCATAACTAACTTTGCAGCAGGCGTTTATAAGGCAAATATAGCCTTGCTGTTCGAGACGTGCAAGTCATTTACGCAGTAAATCAGAGGTTTAGAGCATAAAGTTGGGGATTCCCGCACGAGCTTTCGGAAGCCCGAAAAAGAGAACGCAGAACCGTAACCGGAAGATTATCAATAACCTACGGATTTTAGGACAGAGCCAAGTGAAACACAGCGATTTAACGCCTAATTCGTAACCTATGTCGCACCTTGTCGCACATAGGTTACGAATTGGTCACAGAGATTCTATCGTACAGCGTCGTTTGATGTCGTTTTTTGTCGTATGGGGCAGGTGGTCGGGAGAGCGCGATTTGCGCGAAAATGTCGGAGAGATGTCGAGAACTCTGACTTTTATGCGATTGATTTTCAGGAGATTGCAAGCCGACCGAACATAAAAAAGGCAGTCTTTCAACTGCCTGATTTTTAGCGGCCTTGTCCGCCATCGTGATCCCGCTGGGGCTCGAACCCAGGACCCCAACATTAAAAGTGTTGTGCTCTACCTGCTGAGCTACGGAATCTACTTTT
>JAITVB010000049.1 GCA_031286025.1 Rikenellaceae bacterium | reverse complement strand
AGGGGGCCACAGCGAATCGCGCGTGCTGCACCACAAGGACAACACGGGCTACGAGATCGAACGCGCCCTGGTGCGCCAGGTCAAAAAACACAAGAATATCGAGGTGATGGAACACCATTTCGCCGTCGATGTCCTCACTCAACACCATCTGGGCCAATTGGTCAAAAAATCGACTCCGGGCATCACCTGCTATGGAGCTTATGTACTCGACCTGAAACGCCAACAGGTCAATACGATCCTGTCAAAATTTACGGTGTTGGCCGCGGGCGGCATCGGTAACATCTACCACACGACGACCAACCCGACCGTGTCGACCGGCGACGGCATCGCAATGATACATCGCGCCAAGGGAGTGGTCGAAAACATGGAGTATATCCAGTTCCACCCCACGGCCCTCTATAATCCGGGCGAGCGCCCGTCGTTCCTCATTACCGAGGCGATGCGCGGCTTCGGCGGCATTCTCCGCACGCACGACGGCAAGGAGTTCATGCGCAAATATCACCCGATGGGGTCGATCGCCCCGCGCGACGTGACCGCCCGCGCCATCGACAACGAAATGAAAACGAGGGGGGATGATTTTGTTTATCTGGATGTTACGCATAAGGATGCCGCGGATATCATCGCCCACTTCCCGAACATCTACGAAAAATGTCTGTCAGAGGGGATCGATATCACGAAGGACATGATCCCGGTCGTTCCGGCGGCCCACTACTGCTGCGGCGGGGTGAAGGTCAACGAGAACGGCGAGTCGTCGATCCGCCGCCTGTATGCCTTGGGCGAAACCTCTTGCACGGGGTTGCACGGCGCTAACCGTCTGGCTTCCAATTCACTGATCGAGGCCGCCGTCTATGCCGACCAGGCGGCCAAACACATCTTCCCGCGGATCAACGAAGTGGAAATCAACAGGGACATCCCTGCCTGGGATTATGAAGGCACGTCGCACCCCGAAGAGATGGTGCTCATTACCCAGAACTACAAGGAGATGCAGCAGATCATGAGTAACTACGTGGGCATTGTCCGCAGCGACCTGCGCCTGGCCCGTGCGATGCGCCGCCTCGAAATCATTTTTCAGGAGACGGAGGAACTTTACACCGTGTCGACCCTGAGCCAACATCTTTGTGAATTGCGTAACATGATAGCCGTGGGCTACCTGATCATCAAGCAGGCCCAACAGAAAAAAGAGAGCGTCGGCCTGCACTACACTCTCGACTACCCGGCCAACAACGCCAAAGCCACTGAATATTAAGCATGGTTCAAGATAACTTAATCATCCTTTCCCCGGATTCAAATTTTGTTTAACTCATTGAAAATAAATGTTATTGACAAAATCATCCATTCTTCTTGCTTTAAGATCAGGTGATCAAAGTCATTTTTTAGGAACTGAAGTTATCCCGAACCTTAAGAATAACCCCGCATAACATAAATGGAGTTAAAAGAAGAGATCAAACGCCGCCGCACCTTTGCGGTGATTGCCCACCCCGACGCGGGGAAAACGACGCTGACCGAAAAATTGCTCCTCTTCGGGGGGGCAATCCACACCGCCGGCGCCGTCAAAAGTAACAAAATCAAGAAAGGAGCCACCTCGGACTTTATGGAGATCGAACGCCAACGCGGCATCTCGGTCGCCACGTCAGTGATGGGTTTCGAATACAAGGGGCTTAAGGTCAATATCCTTGACACCCCGGGCCACGAAGACTTTGCGGAGGATACCTATCGTACGCTGACGGCCGTGGACAGCGTGATCATCGTGATCGACTGCGCCAAGGGGGTCGAAACCCAGACCCGCAAGTTGATGGAGGTGTGCCGGATGCGCAACACGCCGGTGATGGTTTTCGTCAACAAACTCGACCGCAGCGGGAAAGACGCTTTCGACCTGTTGGACGAAATCGAGAACGAACTCAACATCCAGGTGCGCCCGTTGGCGTGGCCCATCGGTGGCGGCCCGTCGTTCCGCGGGGTTTATAACCTTTACGAAAGTAAGTTGAGCCTCTTTCTCGGCCAGGATCGTCAGAGCCGCGACGGCGAAGTGGTTGAGATCGACCTCTACGACGACAAACTCAAAGAATACATTTCTCCGAAAAATGTCGACGCCCTCCGCACCGACCTCGAACTGGTCAACGGCGTTTATCCGCCGTTCGAACTCGACACCTACCTCTCGGGCGAAGTGGCCCCGGTCTTTTTCGGTAGCGCGCTGAGCAATTTCGGGGTGATGGAACTGCTCGACTGCTTTGTGCAGATCGCCCCGTCGCCGCGGCCGTCGAAAACCGTCGGGCGCATGGTCGACCCCTGCGAAGAAAAGTTGACCGGTTTCGTCTTTAAAATCCATGCCAACATCGATCCCAACCACCGCGACCGCATCGCGTTCCTGAAAATATGCTCGGGTACGTTCGAACGCAACAGGCCCTACCTGCACGTCGACAGCGGCAAGTCGCTGAAATTTTCGAGTCCGAACGCTTTTATGGCCGACAAAAAGTCGATCGTCGACTTCGCCTATCCGGGCGATATCATCGGCCTGCACGATACGGGCAACTTCAAGATTGGCGATGCGCTGACCGAAGGCGAAAAGCTGAAATTCACCGGCATTCCGAGCTTTTCACCCGAGCTGTTCCGCTACATCGAAAATGCCGACCCGATGAAATTCAAACAGTTGGCCAAAGGCGTCGACCAACTGATGGACGAAGGTGTGGCCCAACTCTTTACCAGTAAGATGAACGGCCGCAAGATCATCGGCACAGTGGGGATGCTGCAGTTCGACGTAATTCAGTACCGTTTGGAGCACGAGTACGGGGCCAAATGCCGCTACGAGCCGATCAGCCTTTACAAGGCGTGTTGGATCGAGAGCGACGACCGCGAACAAATGGAAGACTTTCGTAAGCGAAAATACACCAACCTGGCCGTCGACAAGCAGGGCCGCGAAGTCTTTTTGGCGGACACTTCCTATGCGCTCTCACAAGCCATCGAGCGTTTTCCGAAGATCAGCTTCCATTTTACGTCCGAGTTTTAGCCGGACACATAACTAAAAGCGAGGCGCCCGGTCATGGGCGCCTCGCTTTTTTACACCGGCTCGATCAATAGCCATTGTTCCCGAATTCGCTCGGGTTGGCGATGGCATCGAGGTAGGTTTGCGGAATCGGCCGAACCTGATGCTTCGACTCGTCGAAGAACAGGATGTCCGGGTTGGTTTGTTGCAGGTAAGCTTTCGTCAGTCTACCCATGCGTTTGAGGTCGTACCAACGGCACTGCTCGCCGACCAGTTCGCGTCCGCGTTCGGCCAGAATAAAGTCGAACGTCACCTGATCCTGGGTGACCTCCATCTCGCTTTCGCGGCCGGTCACCGCGGCACGTTTGCGGATCTCGTTCACGTAGGTGGTTGCCGTCGCCTTGTCGTTGTTGTAGAGCAGGGCGGCTTCGGCAGCCATCAGGTAAACGTCGCCCAGGCGGATGATCGGGAAGTCGCCCATCCAATACTGGCGGTCGTAGATCCATTCCGTGGCCGAGAATTTTTTGAGCGACGGAAAGATGTTCTTGACCAAATTGCCCATCGTCGGGTTCGTGTCGACGGTCGCCCATTTCCCGGTGGCATCGAACTGATCCGACGGATCGACTACCCAGAAGGGCACGTCTTTCTTTTGCTGTGCGTCCATCGTCCAGTTGGGCGTAAGGATGCTCAAGCCGTCGAGCCAACCATCTCCGTCGTTATCGACCATGTTGGTCACGCACATGCGGTTGACGTTTCTCGAACCGCCTACCAACGACGTGGCTGTGCCTGCGGTGTTGAGGATCACGTGGCCCACCAGGTTGGGGTTCTTGTTATAGGTATTGACCATGCTTTCGGTAATGGTCTTGTCGGCCCAGGTTGCGTTGTAATATTCCGTAAAGAACGACACGCCGAAACGGGTGTCGGCCGGATCCCGCACCGGCTCGAAGATCGAGGTCAGCAGGTACTTCGTCGGTTTGTAGTTCGTGGTGTTGGCACGGCTCAACCAAGCGTCGCTCTCCTGGGTGCCCCAAACGGCGCCGACAGTACGGCAGTCCATCACGTAATACTGGCGGGTACGGCCGCGGTTCCAACCTTCCGGTTGTTGGCCGTTGGTTCCGTCGACAGCTTCGAGGAAGAGGAATTCGGAGTTGTTTTTGTTATTGTTCCCGTCCCACAACTTGGCAAAGCCCGAGGTCGTGGCGTCGCTCTTGTAGAGGGCAATGCCGTACTTGCTCTGGTTGTTGATCAGTTCCTGGGCGGCGTCGAGGGCCATTTTGGCATATTTTTCCTTGTCGCCCAGGCGGGTGCGTTGCAGGCAGGCTTTGGCCAGCATGGCATAGGCGGCTTTTTTCGTCAAGCGGCCCCGCTCGCCGGCTTGCGACATCGGCAGGTACTGGCAGGCATATTGCAGGTCGGAGATGATCAGGTCGTAGAACTCCTCTTCGCTGCTGCGGGTCGGGAAGTTGTCCGGCCCGGTTATGGTCGAAGGCTCGGTGCGGAGCACCACGCCGCCGAACTGTTCCACCAGATGCCAGTTCGACCAACCGCGCAGGAAGTAGGCTTCGGCCACTTTGGCTTTCAGTTCGTCTTCCGTGTACCCTTGCACGGTTTCGGCATAAAGGATGGCCAGGTTGCAGTAGTTGACCGTCGAGTAGAAGCCCTGCCAGAAGACCTGAAGGGTTCCCAACTGGGTGTTCATGTTGCTGTTATAGAGAATGAACCCGGCTTCATTGTTCCCGTAGTTCGCCCACAGGTCGGTGCCCATTTCCATAGCGCTGATCCCATCGAGTTTGCCGTAGAAATAGTAGAGGCCGTCGTAGCAATAGTTGATCAGGCTTTCATACCCGGTCTTGTATTTCCAGGCCGTTTCGAGGTCGACCGTCGACGGGTTCCATTCGTCCAACGAGCAGGAAGTAAATGCTCCCCCCGCCAGAAGAAGGGCTGCTGTGATTTGATATATTCTTTTCATCATGTTCGCGTATTTTTAGAATGAAAGGTTAACACCGAATACCATTTGGCGGTAGAGCGGGAATTCGTCGCCCGCACCCGTTTCGGGGTCGGCCCCTTTGAGCAGGTGGGATTTGGTGTAGATGAACGGATTGTAGAGCGTGCCGTAAACACGGGCCCGGCCGAGGCCGATCGAGCGGCCGATCTTGTCCGGAAGCGTATAGCCCAAGGTGATGTTCTTGACCTTGATGTAGGAACCGTCAACAACGGTCAGGCTTTCCGAAGGCGAGGAGTATTGGACAGTGCGTTGGAGGTAGGGCCGAGGAAAGTCATTGGTCGGATTTTCCGGAGTCCAGTAGCTGTAGTTGTCGGGCTGCGCGATGCTTTTCCAGAAGCCCAACACGCCGGCATTCATGTAATAACCCCAACGGGCCATCGCGAATATGGTCAGATCGAAGTTTTTGTAGTAGAATGAGTTGTTGAACCCGGCCGTCCATTTCGGAACGCCCTGACCGTAGATGATACGGTCTTTCGAACTGACAGTGTAGGGTTTGTCGGCGGTGTATTCCACGGGCTTGCTCGGGTCGGTGTTGTCAACCCACACGCCGTCGCGCACCTTGGTCAGATTCGACTGCACCTTCGTATCGCCGGGCAGCAGGCCGAATACGGCAGCGTCGGCTTCCTCGCCCAATTGCCAGATACCCAGTTTTTTGATGCCGAAAGTGGTCCGGCTCGGGTGGCCCATAAAGAGGCCCAACGAGATCAGATCGTCGAGCGTCGTGCCGCTGCCCAGGTCGATCGACCGCACTTCTTCCTTGTTGGAGGCAAAAGTGAGGGTCGAGTTCCAACGGAAGTTTTTATTCTCGATGTTGCGGGTGATCAGGGTGACTTCGACCCCGCGGTTGCGCATCCGCGCCAGGTTGGCCGTCATCGTATAGGCCGTTTTGGCGGTGAAGCCGCCACCCGAATACGGCAATTTGCGGCCGTAGAGGATGTCTTTGGTGTCGGTGTCATAATATTCGACGGTCGCTTCCACGCGGTTCTTCCATAGCCCGATATCGAGCCCGACGTTGGCGTTGTAGGATCTTTCCCAACCCAACTGTTGGTTGCCGACGGCCGAAGTAGGCACGGCCGCTGTGATCAGACCGCCCCCGAGGTTCATCGGGTCGAGTCCCGAACTGGTTACTTCGGTGAGCGAAGAGTAGGCTGCGATGTTCGAGTTGCCCGACACCCCGTAGCCGACACGCAGTTTCAGGTTGGCCAACCAATGGAGGTTCTGCATGAAATCTTCGTCCGAGATGCGCCAGGCCAACGCCGCTGCCGGGAAGGTGTCCCAGTGGTTGTAAAGTTGCGAGGCGCCGTCGGTGCGGACAGACGCAGTGAACAGGTACCTGCCTTTGTAAGCGTAGTTCAGACGGCCGGCGAACGACATCATCTTGGTGCCGTTGTACTTGGAACTGTTTGTCATTTTGGTGCCGGTGCTCAGGGCATACCAGAGGTAGTCGTCGTAAAGGAATCCTTCGCTGTAAGCCGACGACTCTTCATGTTGGCTGTTGGCCCAGGAGGAAACCAGGGTGGCGGTCAGTTCGTGGTCTCTGGCGATCACCGTGTTGTAGGTCAGGATATTTTCCCACGTGTAGCCATAATTGAGTTTGGTGCCGTAAGTGGCGTTCCGCACAGCGGCCGAACTGCCGGTCAATACCATATAAGTGTGGTCGCTGTTGAATATCCCGCCGCGACTCGTGCTCAGCGAAGTCCCGAGGATCGAACGGAGGGTGAGGCCCTTGGCGATATTGAAATCGATATAGGGATTCACCGTCAGGTTGATCGCTTTCGTGTTATTTTCGTAAGTTCCGGAAATATCGTCGACGATCGGGCTTATGACCGACTCCAACCCGTCGATGGGTTTTTCACGGATGGAGCCGTCTTCGTTATACACCTGACCGAGGGGCACCATGCCGAAAGTCTTGTTGACACGGCTGCCGCGCGTATTGTTGTCCTGAAAATTCAGCCCGACCGTGATCCCGGCCGAAACCCAGTCTTTCACCTGGGTGTTGACCCCGGCGCGCATCGTGTATTGACGGGCGACGTCGTTGTCGTAGATCCCCTGGTTGTTGTAATATCCCAGTGAGAAATTGGCCTGGGTCTTATCGTTCCCGCCACGGATGCTGACCGTGTAGTTCTGCTGTACGCCGGTACGCAGGGTCTCGTCCACCCAGTCGATCCACTGATTCTTGTTCACGTAAGGCATCAGTGCGTCGGCCGAGTAGCCGTAATCCATCAACAACCGCTCTTTCGTGGGCTTGGCTGCATTGGGATAGGTTGCCCGATAGCCTTCATAAAGGTAATCGAACCAAGCGTCGCCCTGCAGGGCGTGGGGGTAACGTCCTCCGGCGTTGATTCCGACATAGGCGTCGAAGTCGATCTGCACTTTCCCTTTATCCGCCTTTTTGGTCGTCACCACGATCACACCGTTGGCTCCCTGCGACCCGTAGATCGCGGTCGACGAGGCGTCTTTCAGCACGTCGATCGTGGCGATATCGTTCGGGTTGAGGTTGTCGATACTCCCTGCTATCCCGTCGATGATGTAAAGGGGGTTGGATGCTCTGTACTGCGGGTCTTCGGTATTCCTCTCCAACGTGCGGTTTCCTCGGAGCTGAATGCTCGAACCCGAACCGGCTCTCCCCGAAGAGCGTTGGATGTCGAGCCCGGCCACGCGGCCTTGCATCGCTTCTATCGCATTGGACGTCGGGGTCATTGTCAGTTCCTCGCTCTTTACCGATGACACCGCTCCGGTCAGGTCTCGTCGTCGAACGGTACCGTATCCGATCACGACGACTTCGTCGAGTAGCGTGGCGTCTTCCGCCATCGCCACGTCGATCACTGTCCGGCTTCCCACCGGCG
>JAITVB010000038.1 GCA_031286025.1 Rikenellaceae bacterium | reverse complement strand
TTGCGGTGGTTTTTTGGATTTTTGCGGTATCGGCGGTCGTGACGCAGGTCATGCGGGTGTGCGGGGCCGGCGGCGGCGTGTTCGATACCTTGTCGGGCGTTTCGGCGATGTGGATGGCGGTGATGCTCTATGGTTTTCTGGCCGTGGCGGCGATCGACCTGTTGCGGTTGGCGGGGTGGATCGGGGGTATAAAGCCCGGGTTGCTCCATGAGAATTACCAGTTGTCCAAAGTAATCTTGTTCGGCATCGTCAGCCTGGCGCTCATCGCCATATCGGCGTGGGGCTACCGGAACGCCCGTTACCCCCGCACGACCCGTCTCGAAGTGGCCGTCGATAAACCGGCGGGCGATGTGAAACAGTTGCGCGTGGTGCTCCTGAGCGATCTCCACTTGGGCCATGTCACCGGCCGCCCGTTCCTGGCACGGGTCGTCGGTGCGGTCAATGCCGAGCAGCCCGACATCGTGTTGTTGGCGGGCGACACTTTCGATGGCGGCCCGGCTCCGGTGATCCGTCGGAGGCAGGGTGCAGAATTCCTGCAATTGCAATCGACCTACGGCACCTTTGCCGCCACGGGCAACCACGAGTATATCGGCCGAATGGAGCAAGACGACGCAGTGGAGCAGGCGATGGCCTGCCTCGCGGCCAATGGCGTCACCTCGTTACAGGACAGCGCGGTGCTGATCGCCGGTTCGTTTTATGTAGTGGGCCGTAGCGACCGCGAGTTGAAGACCCGGAAACCGGTGGCCGACCTGCTTGCCCCGCTCGATAAAACCTTGCCGGTGATCGTCCTCGACCACCAACCCTATGAATTTGATAAAGCTGAGGCAGCCGGCGTCGACCTAATGCTTTCGGGCCACACCCATCACGGTCAACTGTGGCCTTTCGGCCATCTGACCCGCCGGCTGTTCGAGCAGGATTGGGGCTATCTGCGCCGGGGCGACACCCATTTCTACGTGTCGTGCGGCACCGGGACATGGGGCCCTGCCGTGCGTACCTCGGGCTATGCCGAAATCACAGTGATCGACTTGACATTTATGGGGGGAATAACGAAATAAGTAAATACTGATTCTGTTTACAGACCCGATAACCTTTCATTGTCAAAGAGTTACGGGACACGGCCCCAGTGGACACGGAAAAACCAAATTTGACAATCCTTTTACAACGGCTTTACAAAAGAGACGGGTTTGCGGACATTTGCGGCCCGTTTCTTTACATGCACAGGCCCCGGCGGCGCCATTCCTTTACATTCCCGTTCAGACGCGCAGGGAGCGCCTATTTGGGGCCTCGTCGGGCCGTCGCGATCATCGGGCAATCTTCCCGCAAACGGGGCTAAAACAGCCCGCATTTCGGCCTCCTTTCTGGGGCCTTTTTTTTGCCCAAATTTTGACGAAGGGATACGTTTAGGGATACGTTTAGGGATACTCGATTACCCACCGGAAAAACGAAATCGTGCGTTTAGGGATACATTTAGGGATACATTTCACCATCAAAAAACGGGGTTATACCCCCCTATGGTATGCCGATTTTTACACGAAAATCGCCAAAATCGGGGGTTATAGGTAGGGTGTTTTACCAGAAAAACGCACAAAATCACCGCGCTCGATCATCCGCAAATCACTGATATTCAACGTTGTTTTATTTGCATTCGCAGGCAGAATGCAAATAAAAGCGTGTGTGTGCCGTTTTTGTGGCCGGTTTGTGACGTGTGACAGGGTGGGTGGGCTACCCTATCGTTGCCTTGTCAATTGAGGACTTCGTCACAATCATCGTGATCGCGTCGGGCAGGATGGCGCAGGCGAAATGCAAAAGGTCGGTTATTTTGTGTGGTGTGTGCCCGGTATCGCTTTGCCGGCCGCAGAGCGGGCAGAACCCAAACCCACAGATTTGGAACCTTTTTCAAGATCGCTAACCCGATCCCTAAGCATGGCAATCAACTCCGCCTGTGTCGCGATCAGTTGAATATCTCGTGGGTCACGCTCATGGACTACTGTCGGCTCTGACGCCTGTTCGGGTCGTTCATCACGGAGCATCGAACCATTTCCGGTCAGTAACCATTCCGGCGAAACGTCGAGACTTTTCACGACTTTCTCCAAAAATGGCTGCTTGGGGATGACGTTAATTCGGTAACCTCGCACATTTGCCTCGCTTTCATCAACGATTTTTGCGAACACGGTATTTTTTCCATCACCGTAATAATCAACCATTTGGCTAATCCTGTCGTGTATTGTCGTGTCTTTCTCCATTAAAAAATCGAAATAACTCGCGAGATAATTTGTTTTATTCGCGAGAAGTCGCTAATATTGCACCGTATTAACCCGGTTAAGTCGCTCCAAAGGTAGCTAAAATCCGGGAACGGCACAACAAAAAACAGATAAGACAACAGCCATGAAAAAGTACATCACGGTACCGAACGCCACGAAGGTCGAGCTCCGCACCATTTTCAACTGCACGAAGGAGACGGTCTGGATGGCGCTGAATTTCAAGTCAGACAGCCCGTTGGCCAAGCGGATCCGCAAGATGGCCACCGACAAGGGCGGGGTGATCTATGACGAGAGCAAGCAGAATTTCACGAACCTCAGCAAATAACCCACGACTATGAAAATTGTGTACCGGGCAGGAAATCGCCAGTCGTTCAGCGAGATGAACGGCGAGGCACAGGAAGCGGTGAAAACGGCTGTCGCTCTCGTTGAGGGTAAAGCCGGCTTCAAAACTCACTCCGAGGCATGGTGGGACTGCGAACTGGTCGTCGTGATGGGGCACAACATCTATACAACGTCCATCACGATCCTGCCGACAGCGGCGGCCATGAAAAGACGCGGCAACAACTGGCACAATGGATCCGCCTACTTCTGCAACGGCGCGTTTTGGGCGAACGTCAGCAGACAAAAGGTCGAAATCATCTAAAAACCAACAACTATGGACAGAGACCTCAAAATTCAAGACATCGCCGGTGCCGCCGTTTTCGGAGCGCTCGGACTGGCGGCCCTCGCCGGGGTGATCTTCGCCGGGGCCAAACACCAACTCGTCATGGTCGGCATCTGCGCCGCGATGGTCTGGGCGTTCATCGCCGAGATCAGGCGCGAGGAGAAACGGGCGAAAGCTAAAAACACTGTAAACCAATAATAATTACAAAAATGGATAGGGAAAAACTGAAAATGGTAGCGGGTTGCTACTTCAAGGACAAAATAGGCGCGGAGCCGGACACGCTCAAATTCACCTACGAGGAGGACGGACTGCCGGAGTATGCACTGGATGCGACCTTCGGCGATCGGGAGTTCAAAATTTGGATGTGCCCCACTCACAACCTCATCGAACTGACCGAGAAACGGCACCTCGGCTCGTTCTCTACCGCCGCCGCCCTCGCGGGGTTGGATAGAAATCTCAACAATCTAAACGCATAAAGCCATGACGTACAGAATTCTGCAACACGAAAAGAGCACCGACCAGATCCGCATCGGTCGAGTATTCGAGGATGCGTCCGGCGCAGAGGCATCCGTGAACGCGGTCACCCATGCCCTCGCGACCTACCACGAGATCGCCCCCGAGGAGTTTGGCAAGTACTGGCGCCGGATCGCGATCGTCGACGCCGACACACTGGCGGTGATCGCAACGGTTTACAGCGAGGAGGCGCCAAAAGCCGAAACACGCAAAGACAAACCGACCAGTGGCAAGCGGCCGTGCTGTCCCTGTGTAACCTGTGACCTGTCGGAGGAAGGTTGCCGAGCCCACTTAAACGCACGGTCACTTGACAGCGGCGCGCGTGCAATCCCTAACTATCGAGGTCGACGCCCAACTTCCGAGCGAGTTTGTAAATGAGTTTACCGAGGTGGGCATATTCATGCGTTCCAACAACGGCACCACACCAGACACACTGGATGAGGGTATATAGGTGGGCAGCTCCTTCAACCTTATACTCTTTAAGTTCAAAACCGGTTTTCCCGCATCGCGGGCAACAAGATACAGCCATAGCTAATTTTTTAAGGTGAGACTACAAAGTTAGCGAACTTCCCGCAGACAGCCAACGACTGGCATCCCGGAGCGAGACCGGGGCGGGAACCAAGACAAAAAACGGTATTTTATGGAATACTATCAAAATAGGCCCTGTGTGACGGTCGAGGATCTCACCCGCTCCGATGACGGAGAGGCGGTGATGACAGTACCATGCTACAAAGGCTACGCCCGCAGACGTTATCTAAAAATAATGCGACCGGGCAAGGGCCTCGGTTGCTACGCCCTGATCGAGTTCGCCTCACTCCCGCCACGGTACAAGTCGCGTTTCATCGACAAATACGGTCGGCCGGAGGAGGTGCTGAAGGAGCGGCCGATCACCGAGGAGCTGCCAATCGACGGTGAGGCCCGGGATTTTTACCGGAAGCACAAACTCCCCGACGGCACACGCATGACCGATGAGCAGATCGACGAGTACACGGTCAACGCCTCTGTGATGAACGCACTGATCCGGCTGCTCAACGATCGGCGCTCCAAGCGCCGGGCACACGGCACCCGCGCCGCCGACTTCTGGGAGGCGATCCTCACCACCGCCGGGAATTTCCGCGAGTACCCGGGCCACACGCTGCCGCCGGGAAAATCTCAACTGCAGGCCAGGATCAACGACTACAAAAAAACGGGCTATGCGGCCCTGATCTCCGGCAAGTTGGGCAATGCCAACTCGATCAAGATCACCGATGAGATGGGCGACCAGATCATCGCCCTGAGGCGCTGCCGGGTACCGGTCTACAACAACGTCCAGATCTTCGACGAGATCAACCGGATCGCGATCGAGCGCGGGTGGAAACCTTTGCGGAGTGTGAAGTCGCTCGTGCAGTTCCTGCACCGGCCGGAGGTCGAGCCCCGATGGTGGGATGCCGTCTACGGCGAACTCGACGCCAAAAATCGCTACGCACGCAAACACAAAACCAAGATGCCGACCGTGCGCGATTCGCTGTGGTACTCGGACGGCACGAAGATCAACCTGTTCTACAAAGCCTTTGACGGCGGCCGGCTCGTCGTTCGGACGACACAGGTGTACGAGGTTATGGATGCCTACTCGGAGACATTCCTCGGGTTCCACATCAGCGATTCGGAGAATTTCGACGCACAATACCACGCCTTCCGCATGGCGATCGAAAAGTACAAGCACCGCCCCTACGAGATCGTGAACGACAATCAGGGAGGCCACAAAAAACTGACTGCCTCCGGTTTCCTCGATCGCATTACCTGCGCGGTCTCCCGCCGGACGGCCCCTTACGGCCCGACGGGGAAAACGATCGAGTCAGCTTTCGGCCGGTTCCAATCTCAGGTTCTGCATCGCGACTGGCGGTTCACGGGTCAAAACATCACGGCCAAGAGCGACGAGAGCCGTGCGAACCTCGAATTCGTCGAAGCCAACAAAGAGTTCTTATTCACCCTCCCCGAGTTGAAAGAGGCTTACGCCCGGGCGCGTGAGGACTGGAATATGTGTCTGCATCCGATCTCCGGGCGGCCGCGCCTGCAAATGTATCTCTCCTCGCAGAACGCCGAGGCCAAGGAGGTCAACGATCTCGACATGATGGAGTTGTTCTGGCTCCAAACCGCCAGGCCGGTCGAGTTCACCACGGACGGCATCACCATCACGGTACAAAAGCAAAAATACACCTACGAGGTGTTCGACACGGAGGGGTTGCCGGATCTGGCGTTCCGCCGGGATAACACCTACCGAAAATTCGTCGTGATGTACGACCCGTTGCACATGACCCACGTGCGGCTGTTCAGTAAGGACACGAACGGCGGTCTCCGCTACGTCACCGACGCCTATCCCTACGCCTGTTTTGCGAGGAACATTCAGGAGCAGAAGCCCGGAGATATGGCTTTCTACCGCACGATGGATCGCCTCGGCAAGGAGGAGCGGATCCGGCGCCAGATGGAGGCGGCGGAATTGGAGACCGCGCACGGCGTGGCGCCGGAACAGCACGGACTCAACCGGCCGAAGGTTAAAGGCATCTCCGCCAAGAACGTCGAGCAGATGATGACCGGATTATCGAAATCGGCGGCACCGGCGCCCCGCGAGGAGATCGTGGACGTCGGCCTCGCCCACAAGTTCATCAGCAATCAAACGCCCCTCGAAATGGGGTCTCGATACGACAAAATGTAATCTTACGAATATGGGACACGTAGCACAAAGAATTTTGCCGGAGGAGGCAAAGGTCAAGATCCGCGAGGATTTGAGGGTGTATTGCGGCCGGTTTGCGAGTTTGGACATCGCGGCCAACACGTTAAAAAACGTGGGGGCGACCACGCTCCGCAACATGCTTAACCCCGACTTCCCCAACATCTCCGATGCCATGTGGCGGAGCGTTCGGGCACAGATTGGCGGCGGCTCGAAATCCGAGTGGGTTCACGTCAACACCTCCGTTACGGAGGATCTCCGGTTCATCATGGGAGAAACACAGCAGGAACAGGGTTTTACGTGGGCGGTATCGCCGGCGGGGAGTGGCAAAACCGCCACGGCCACGATGTTCGCCAAGGAGGCCAAAAACGTGTTCCATCTTCAGTGCGATGCCGACATGAGCAAGTCGGAGTTCTCGGTGGAACTCGCCCGGGCGGTGGGCCTGAGGGTCAATTCGCAACGGAAGGCCCGTCTGCTGATCATCGAGGCTTGCGAATACCTCGCCGAACTGGAGAACCCCCTGCTGATCCTCGACGAGGGCGATAAACTCCGCGAGAGCCTGATCGCCTATTTTGTTACCATCTACAACCGGATCCACGACGTTGCCGGGATCCTGTTCCTCTCGACCAGTTACATCGAAAAGAGAATGGAGACCGGGCTGAGGCTTAACAAGCCCGGCTATCAGGAGTTGTGGAGCCGCCTCGGCCGCAAGTTTTATGTCGTCGACAGCAACACCGCGAACGACGTGCAGCACATCTGCATCGAGAACGGCGTGACGGGCGAGCGTGACCTCCACGCGGTTAAAATCGACGCGATCGCCGCCGACCTCGACCTGCGGCGTGTCCAGAAAAAAGTCGTCGCCATTCGCAAGAAAAACGCCGAATAATTAACCGCAATACAACAGGCATGTACAAACGATTGACGATAAAAACATTGTCACAGGCTCAAAAAGCCTGGCCCGACGCTCTGCAAGCGAAATGCAGCCATGATCCCTATCGCATGACTTGGCAACAGATGACCGGCATCGGTGAAAAACTGACTGGCCGGGGGACGCCGTCCAAGGTTCTGTTCGTGAAAGTCGGGAAAGGGGTCAGTACCGTGATCTCCTCCCGGCAGGCCCAAATTGATTTTGAACGGCAAATCACCTCGACCAAGGCCAAAAACTCGGGATTGACGCCGTACATCAATAAGGAATATTACTGTGAGACCTGCGGCAGCAGATCGGGAGAATGCCACCCGGATACCGGCATGTGCTTTATCTGCGACGCCGACGACTGGCGCCCTGTAAACGAATAACGCGCCACAGTATGAAGGCATTATCACCGTCGGAGGTTCTGAAGATGAGAAAGGAGACGATCCCTTTCACGGGGGCGTGGCGGGATGCGTTCGGGAACCCCGAGTGGGCGGGGGTGTGGCTCGTGTGGGGCAACTCGGCGAGCGGCAAGACGAGTTTCGTGATGCAACTCTGCAAGGAGCTCTCCCGTTGGCGCAAGGTGGCCTACAACAGCCTTGAGCAGCGCGACAGCAAGACGATGCAGGACACGATCCGCGAGTACAACATGCAGCAGTGCCCCCGCGGCCGGTTCCAACTGATCCCGGGTGAGAAGATCGAAGATCTGAGTAAACGGTTGCTGAAGCCGAAAGCCCCGGACGTGGTGGTGATCGACAGCTACCAGTACACACAGATGAGTTACCGGGAGTATGTCGATTTCAAGGAGAAGCACCCCGATAAACTGATCATCTTCATCAGCCACGCCGACGGTTTACAGCCCGACGGGCGGGCGGCGCGCAAGGTTCAGTACGATGCCGAGCTGAAGATCCGCGTGGAGGGGTTCCGGGCGACCTCGCTGGGCCGCACGATCGGCGACAAGGGATTTTACACGGTTTACGAGGAAGGCGCCAACAAATACTGGGGATAACAACAATAAAAAAACACGACTATGCAGGGAATATGTTTTATCGAGCCGTTGGTGGGAGCCACGGTCGAGGGTCGAAAGACTATGACGCGGCGGATCATGGCACCGCAACCACCGGCAGGCGCACACCTGCGAAACGTTAGCGACGAGTTGCTGTCCGATCGCAAAACGTGGAAACGGCGCGCACATTTTTCGAACGGCACGGAGGCCTCGCCAAAGTATTCGGTCGGCGAGGTGCTGTATCTGAAAGAACCATACAGGCTCGATAATCGTGGGCACATTTTCTACAAGTTCGCGCTGAAAGACAGAGAGCCGGACGGATGGAAAAACAAACTCTTTATGCCGGCATCGGCGGCCAGATACTTTATCAGGATCACCGGTATCGGAGAAGAGAGATTACAAGACATAGCCCCCGAGGATTGCATCAAAGAGGGTGTCAGGGCGACATCCGGCAATATCCTGTATTTCAGCGGGGCGGAGAAGAAGCCCACAGCATACCCATACCCGCGGGAGTGCTACGCCGCCCTGATCGACATCGCCGCCGGTCGTGGCACATGGGACAGCAACCCATTCGTATGGGTCTACGATTACGAATTTTTACCCGACTACAAAATTTCAGCACTATGATCATAGCAGTAGACTTCGACGGCACCCTGCATACGGGAGAGTGGCCGTCCATCGGCGAGCCGATGCCGTGGGCGATCGACACAATGCGGCACCTGAAGGCCGACGGACACTATCTAATTATTTGGAGTTGTCGGGAGCGACAGGAGCAAACGGCGATGGTGAACTGGCTCCTACACCACGGGATCCCTTTCGACCGGGTGAACGATCACCATCCGGCGAACATCGCCAAATACGGCGGCGACGCCCGGAAGGTCTCTGCCGATATCTACATCGACGACCGCCAACTCGGCGGCCTGCCGGACTGGGACGAGATTTATAAAATAGTACAGCGCCATGAATAAAAAAGGCAATAACTACTCTCGGTTTTTCGCGCTCATCAAGCCTCTGCCGGGCGACCACGAGGAGATGAAAGAGAACCTCGTCAGAGCATTCACCAACGGCCGGACGATCTCCCTGCGAGAGATGGGCGCGGACGAGTACCGCCGGATGTGCGACAGTTTGGAGAACTCCCGAGTGTCAAGCCTGTCCCAAAAGGATTTTACGGCCGAGATCAAGCGGAAACGGTCGGCCGTCCTCAAGCGGATCCAAAAACTCGGTATCGACACCTTGGACTGGGCTGCCGTGGACGAATTTTGCCTGAATCCGCGCATCGCCGGCAAGAGGTTCGGACAGATATCGCTCGACGAACTCAAGCGGCTGATTCCCAAGTTGGAGGCAATTGCCCTGAAACCGCGCTCGGGCGTGGCGCCAG
>JAITVB010000196.1 GCA_031286025.1 Rikenellaceae bacterium | reverse complement strand
CATTGGTTTTCACCGCTTTCCCGTGATCCTTGATGTATTTGAGCACGAAGGGACGCACCAACACGAAACTCATCAACGACCCGGCGGCAAAGAAGACGAATTGCCAACTGACGTTCATTCCGATCGCGGCCGCAACGGCAGCCAACCCCGCCCCGATGCCGAAGCAGGCTACGAAAAACGCCGGGGTAAACAGTTCGATAATAAACAGAGCCACGGCCACCGCGGCCCAAATCTGCCAAAGTTCCATAAATTCAAAAAATTAAAATTCCGTTCAAATATAAGAAAAATTCCGGATATCCATCGCCGGTTGGTGAAGAAACGTTACCTTTGATCTGAATAATGCAGAAACGTACATCATAACCGAACGACATGTCACGAAAAGTAGCGCTGATTACCGGGGTAACGGGGCAGGACGGGGCCTACCTGGCCGATTTTTTATTGAAGAAGGGCTATGAGGTGCACGGCGTCAAGCGGCGCAGTTCGCTCTTTAACACCGATCGCATCGACCACATCTACCAGGGGCCGCACGTCGAAGACCGCCGGTTTATCCTCCACTATGGCGATCTGACCGACAGCATGAACCTCACCCGGATCATTCAGGAGGTGCAACCCGACGAAATCTATAACCTGGCGGCGATGAGCCACGTCAAGGTGAGTTTCGACACGCCCGAATATACGGCCAACGCCGACGGCATCGGCGCGTTGCGCATCCTCGAAGCGGTGCGCCTGTTGGAATTGACCGGGAAGACGCGCATTTACCAGGCGTCGACCTCCGAACTCTACGGATTGGTGCAGGACGTGCCGCAAACCGAGCGCACACCGTTCTATCCGCGCAGTCCTTACGCCGTGGCCAAACTTTACGGTTTCTGGATCATGGTCAACTACCGCGAAGCCTACGGGATGCATGCGAGCAACGGCATCCTTTTCAACCACGAATCGCCGCTGCGGGGCGAAACTTTTGTCACCCGTAAGATCACCCGCGCGGCTGCCCGCATTGCCTTGGGGCTGCAAAACGATCTCTGCCTGGGAAATCTGTCGGCCCAACGCGACTGGGGTCACGCCAAGGACTATGTCCGTGCGATGTGGCTGATACTTCAGCAGGACACGCCCGACGACTATGTGATCGCCACCGGCGTGACGACCACCATCCGCCGTTTTGTCGAAGCGGCGTTTGCGAAGATCGGCCTGCGGATCGAATTCTGCGGCACCGGTCACGACGAGATCGGCACATTGGTCGGGATCGACGAAGCGCTCTTTGTCCGTGAAGTGGGCGAGGAATACCTGTCTCCGATGCGCGCCCGCATTGACAATGCCGAAAACCGGTTGGTGACGGTCGATCCGCAATATTTCCGCCCGACGGAGGTCGAGTTGTTGGTCGGCGACGCGACGAAAGCCCGCAAGCAATTGGGGTGGGCGCCCGAATACGACCTCGATGCTCTGGTGTCGGAAATGATGGCGGCCGACGTCAAGTTGTTCCAGAAAGATTGCCACCTGCGCAAAGCCGGTTTCCGGACGCTCGACTACGTCGCCGAATAACCCATGGAGAAACACGAAAAGATATATGTCGCCGGCCACCGGGGGTTAGTGGGTTCGGCCATCGTCAAAACCCTCGGTTCTCAAGGGTTTTCGAATATTCTCGTTCGCTCGCACTCAGAGCTTGATCTGACCGATCAGCGTGCCGTGGCTGCCTTTTTCGCGGCCGAAAGACCCGATTACGTCTTCCTCGCGGCGGCCAGAGTAGGGGGTATTATGGCCAACAACACCTACCGCGCCGACTTCATCTACGACAACCTGATGATCGAGGCCAATGTGATCCACAGCGCTTGGGAGCACAACACGAAAAAACTCCTGTTCCTGGGCAGTACCTGCATCTACCCCCGCGACGCCTCGCAGCCGATAGCCGAAGACGCTCTCCTGACCTCGCCCCTTGAATACACCAACGAGCCCTATGCCGTGGCCAAGATCGCCGGCATTAAACTCTGCGAAAGTTTCAATATCCAGTACGGGACGAACTTTATTGCCGTGATGCCGACCAACCTTTACGGGCCAGGCGATAATTTCGACCTCGAAAGGAGCCATGTGCTGCCCGCCCTGTTGCGGAAGCTTTACTTGGGCACGTGTATGGCCAGACAGGACTGGAAAGCCGTTCAGACCGATTTCAAAAAGCGTCCGGTCGAGGGCGCGGATGGAAAAGATATTCACGTTGCTTTGGGAAAGCTCGAAAAATACGGGGTACGGACGAACGGATGTTCGGGCGAAGTCGAGGTTGAGGTGTGGGGCACGGGCACACCCCTGCGAGAATTCCTGTGGAGCGAAGAGATGGCCGACGCCTGCGTCTATGTGATGCAGCATGTCGATTGGGCCGATCTGGTGCGCGGCAAGACCGGGCTCCGCAACTGCCACCTCAATATCGGCACGGGCAGCGAAGTTTCGATCCGCCGATTAGCCGAAACGATCGCCGCCGCAACCGGTTTCCCCGGGAAGATCGTATTCAACGCCAAAAAACCCGACGGAACGATGCGAAAGTTGACCGATCCCTCGCGCCTGCACAACCTCGGTTGGCACCATAAAATAGAATTATCCAAAGGCATAGACATCCTTTACCGTTGGTATTTAGAAAATTAATCACCCACAGAAACATCCCCGCTCATGAGTCGGAAAAATTTTTGGAACCTCCCGATCGAAGAGATCGAACGTCAATTCAACACCTCGGCTGCCGAAGGCCTTGCGTCGGTCGAAGCCTCGCGCCGCTTGACCGAGTATGGTCGTAACGCTTTCGAAAAAAAGAGGAAAAGAAGCCTCTTTCAGAAGTTCTCCGATCAGTTCAAAAGCTTTATGATTCTGGTACTGCTCGCGGCGGCGGTCATTTCCGGGATCGTCGGCCAACTCAACGGCGAAGGGTTTACGGACGCGATCATCATCCTGGTGATCGTCTTGTTGAACGCCGTGATCGGCACGGCGCAGGAAGCCAAAGCCGAACAGTCGTTGGAGGCGCTCGAAAAGCTTTCGGCACCCCATTGTAAAGTGGTGCGCGGCGGACAGATCGAAACGATCGACTCGGCCGATCTGGTGCCCGGCGACGTGGTGGTGCTCGACACGGGCGACTCGGTGCCGGCCGACCTGCGGCTGACCGAGGCGGTCAACCTCAAGATCCAGGAATCGGCCCTGACCGGCGAATCGCTCCCCGAAGACAAGCATACCGCCCCGATCGAGGGCGACGCGCCGTTGGGCGACCGTGAAAACCTCGCTTTTTCATCGTGCAACGTCACCTACGGCCGTGGTCGCGGTATCGTCATTGCCACCGCGATGCAAACCGAGGTGGGCAAGATCGCCGCGATGATCCAGTCCGTGCCCGACACGAAAACCCCGATGCAGGAGAAACTCGACCGCCTTGGTAAATTTCTCGGACTGGCAGCGTTGGCCGTCTGCGCGCTGATTTTCATCGTGGGCATCCTTTACCGCCACAATGTGCTCGATATGTTCATGACGGCGGTGAGCCTCGCCGCGGCGGCCATTCCCGAAGGATTGCCCGCCGTGTCGACCATTGTGTTGGCGGTGGGCGTACAACGTTTAGTCAGGAAAAACGCCATTGTCCGCACGCTGCCCTCGGTAGAAACACTGGGCAGTACGAGCGTCATCTGCTCGGACAAAACGGGGACGCTGACCCAGAACCGGATGACGGTCGTTAAACTCTACACCAACGGCAAATTTATCAACGCCACCGAAGGCACTTCGGACGAGCCGCAACAGGAAACCCTCCTCTCGGTGCTCGTTCTGGCCAACGACGCCAAACTGAGCGGCGCACCCGGCGCATGGAAAACCACCGGCGATCCGACCGAAACCGCATTGATTAACGCCGGGCTGCGTTTCAACCTGGTCAAAAACGCCCTTGAAGGGCTTGCGCCCCGGCAGGCCGAAATCCCGTTCGATTCCGAGCGTAAAATGATGACTACGATCCATCGGCGGCAAGACGGCTCACTCGTAGCTTACACCAAGGGCGGCTTGGATGAAACCCTGGCCTGTTGCGACCGCATTCTTCTACACGACGAGGTCAAACCCCTTACAGACGAAACTCGCGAAAAACTTCGCACAGCCAATCGACAATTGGCCCAAGGCGCCCTGCGCGTGTTAGCCGCCGCCTTGAAACCGATCGATGTGCTGCCGGCAGAAATCGTCCCCGCCACGGTCGAAAGGGAGCTCGTCTTTGTCGGCCTGGCCGGAATGATCGACC
>JAITVB010000187.1 GCA_031286025.1 Rikenellaceae bacterium | reverse complement strand
AATGGGCCGCCCTTACGGTATCATGTTCCCTGATGCGGATCAGAGTTTCGGGCCGGCGGGGATCAGCGCCTTACCGGCCGGAGTATCGGTATACTGCTCGAAGTTCTTGATGTACTTCGCTGCCAGACTCTTTGCCTTTTCTTCCCAAACTTTCACATCGGCATAGGTGTTACGCGGGTCGAGGATGCCTTCCGAAACGTTGTTCAGTTTCTTGGGGGCGGTCAGGTTCAGGATCGGAATATGCACCTGTTCGGCGTTATTGATCGAACCGTCGATGATCGCGTCGATGATCGCACGGGTGTCTTTGATCGAGATACGTTTGCCGGTCCCGTTCCAACCGGTGTTGACCAGATAAGCGGTAGCGCCATGGGCGTTCATCTTCTTCGACAACGTACTGGCGTACATCGTCGGATGGAGCGTCAGGAACGCTTCGCCGAAAGCGGGCGAGAACGACGGAACGGGTTCGGTGATGCCGCGCTCGGTCCCGGCCAGTTTCGACGTGTAACCGCACAGGAAGTGGTATTGCGCCTGGGCATTGTCGAGGATCGAAACCGGAGGCAGCACGCCGAAAGCGTCGGCCGACAGGTAGATGATCTTACTCGCATGGCCGGCTTTCGAAGGCAGCACGATCTTGCTGATGTGGTAAATCGGATACGACACACGAGTGTTTTCGGTGATCGAACCGTCGGCGTAATCGGGGGTAGCGTCCCCTTTCACCACCACGTTCTCCAGAAGAGCGTCGCGGCGGATGGCGCGCCAGATATCGGGTTCGTTTTCTTCGCTCAGGTTGATCACCTTGGCGTAGCAACCGCCTTCGTAGTTGAACACGCCGTTGTCGTCCCAACCGTGTTCGTCGTCGCCGATCAGGTAGCGTTTCGGGTCGGCCGAGAGAGTGGTTTTGCCCGTGCCCGAGAGGCCGAAGAATACGGCCACGTCGCCCTTTTCGCCCACGTTGGCCGAGCAGTGCATCGAAGCCATACCCTTGAGCGGCAGATAGTAGTTCATCATCGCGAACATACCCTTCTTCATTTCACCGCCGTACCAGGTTCCGCCGATGATCTGCACCTTTTCGGTCAGGTTGAACACCACGAACACTTCCGAGTTCAGGCCCTGTTCTTTCCATTTGGGATTGGTGGCTTTCGAGCCGTTCATCACCACGAAGTCGGGTTCGCCGTAGTTTTCCAGTTCATAGAGCGACGGACGGATGAACATATTGGTCACGAAGTGGGCCTGCCAAGCCACTTCCATAATGAAACGCACTTTCATGCGGGTGTCTTTGTTCGTCCCGCAGAAGGTGTCGACCACATAAACTTTCTTATTGGAAAGTTCTTGCTGAACAATGCCTTTGAGATCTTTCCAGATTTCGGTGCTCACCGGGCGATTGATCGTACCGTCCCACCAGATCGTGTCTTCCGAAACCGAATCCTTCACAATGTAACGATCTTTGGGCGAACGGCCGGTGAATACGCCGGTCTTCACGGCAACAGCGCCGGTAGTCGTCAACTCACCCTTTTCGAAACCTTCGTTCCCGGGGTTCATTTCGGCCTGGAACAGTTGTTCGTAGGTCGGGTTGTGTACGATCTCGGTCACACCCGTGATGCCGTACTTGCTCAAATCAAGGTTGCTCATAGCTTTTCTATTTTTGTAATTCTACTTTTAGCCTTCGGCAAGAAAAAAAATCACGGCAAAGATAGGAAAAATGTTATTCAATTCACAGCAAATTTTCGAGGAAAAATTTGCTTGAAACTTTATGTTCTGACAAGATGCTTGCCTGCAAGTTCTTGGATATTTTCATATTTCAAAAAGGAAAGCCGGGCGGAAACCGCCCGGCTAAACCGTTTTCCGATACGACAGAATCAGGCCGTAATCTGCTGCGCCTGCTCCTTGAGCTTCTCCGCCCAACGAAGGTTCACCTCGCGGGTGAAGTCGCTCACCACATTCATGTAGTTGATAAATGCTTCATAGGGCGTGTCATACGGATTAAAATAGCTGTGCACATCGCCGTCTGAGAACCACTTGGTCGCCATGTAGTAAAAATGGTCGGACGTCTGCAGGAACCCCCACACACGGTTCAGTTCCGCATCGTTCAGCAATTCGACCTTTTCCTCTTGAGCGTACAGATTTTTGAACGCTTCGTCCTGCAATTCGTTGCCGAGCCAGGCGGTTACGTCGCGTTCCTCGTCGGCCCACGAAATGGGATACGGCGAGTGCAACACGGCCACCGGTTGGTACTTGCCCGACACTTCGGACGGGGTTTTGAATTCGATCTCGCCCGTCTTGAGCGCCAACTTGGGCAGATGCTTCATAAATTCGAAAATACCCGTTTCGGCCCACGGGTGTTCGCCGAAGGTTTCGTAGTCCATAAAGAGGTTGAGCACATCGCCCGGCAGGTCGGGATGGGTGATCCAATCGACGTATTTATCGACCGTCAACGGCCACTCGTTCCACCCTCGGTCCGAAAAGCGGAAAGCGATGTCGTCGCTCAGTTTGAAATTGCGGAGCAACAGGCGCAGGCGTGGATTGACCGCATTAGCGTATACATAATTGGGACTTTTCCAACCCAGGATATGTTTCGCCCCTTCGGCCAACATCGTCTTAAAGCCCATTTCGGCCACGATTTCGCCGATGTGGTCGGAATAGATCAGTTCGGTGTTGCGGAACGTGGTCGGCTTTTGCCCAAACTCCTTCTCGATCGTCGCACTGTGTTGGCGGATCTGGTCTTCGAATTCATCGCGGCTGATCAGCGAGGCCAACGAGTGGGCATAGGTTTCGGCCAGGAACTCGACACACCCCGTGTCGGCCAACGCCTTAAAACTCTTCAACACATCGGGGGCGTAAGCCCTGAACTGCTCGATCGCGATGCCAGATATTGAAAAACTCACCTTGATTTTTTTGCCGTGCTCCCTGATCATCCCGAGCAGACACTCGTTCATCGGCAGGTAGCAACGTTCGGCCACTTTCTGCATGATCGAGCGGTTGGCAAAATCGTCGAGGTAGTGGTGGTCCTTACCCATGTTGAAGAAACGGTACTTTTTGAGCCGCTGCGGCTGATGGACCTGAAAATATAAGCATATGGTTTTCATACTGGCTGTTTTTTCGTTATCGGTTGGCGAACTACATGACCGAGCGGTACACTTCGGCCACCTCGGCGGCGGCATTGTCCCACTTGAGATTGTTGACCTCTTCCTGGCCTTTGGCGATAAACATCCGCGAAAGGGCCGGATAGGTAATCAATCCGTATATGGCGTCAGCCATCGCGTCGACGTCCCAATAGTCGACCTTGACCGCAAATTTCAGTACTTCGGCCACTCCCGACTGTTTGGAGATGATTACCGGCACGTTGGATTTCATCGCCTCAAGCGGTGAAATCCCGAACGGTTCCGAGACCGAAGGCATAATGTAGACGTCGCTCAGGGCGAACATCCGCTGTACCTCCTCGCCACGCAGGAATCCCGTAAAGTGGAACCGGTCGGCGATGCCCAGTTTGGCCACCCGGCGCACGACGTGGTTCATCATATCGCCGCTGCCCGCCATCACGAAGCGCACGTTGGGCACCTGTTTCAAGACCTTGGCCGCCGCTTCGACAAAGTAGTCGGGCCCCTTTTGGAAAGTGATGCGGCCGAGGAAAGTGACGATCTTGTCATCGACCCCGCGTTCGACCTCCGTCGCCTCGCCCGTCTTGAAACGCACGGCGTTGTGTACGGCCACCACCCGGTCGGCCGGCACTCCGTACTTCTCGACCACGATGCTGCGGGTCAGGTTGCTCACCGCGATCACCCGATCGGCGGCGTGCATCCCTGCGCGTTCGATCTGGTAGACCTCGGGATTGACGTTTTCACCGCTGCGGTCGAACTCGGTGGCGTGCATATGCACCACCAACGGCTTGCCCGACACCATCTTGGCGGCAATCCCTGCGTAGTAAGTCAACCAGTCGTGGGCATGGATCACGTCGAACTGTCCTTCCATATCCCGTGCCACCTGTGCCGCCACCATCGCGTAACGGGCCACTTCTTCCATCAGGTTGGCGCCGTACTTCCCGGAAAAGGTGTAGCGTTCTTTCCAGACATCGGCCCAAGTGTTTTCACCGGTCAGCCTGTTCTCCACGGAAATGGTCGAAAAATCTTCCGGCGACACGTAAGGCACCAGGTTCGAGTCGATATGGATGAACGTGAGTTTCTCCCAAAAACTTTCGCTGAAGTTTCCCCCATAGAGTGTGTCAACGTCGCTCGCGTCAAGTATCCGCACGAAGCGTTGGTCTTCGTCGCCATAGGCCCTGGGCACCACGAATTTGACCTCGACCCCGTGCTTGGCCAACCCTCGGGTCAAACCGTAGCATGCTGTGCCGAGGCCCCCCGCGATGTGGGGAGGAAATTCCCATCCGAACATTAATACTTTCATAGTTTCCCTTGATTTCTTTCCTTATAAATCACCTCTCCCCGCCGCCTTTTGTTTGTATTATGTTTTTTTCGCGGCGGCACTTTTGGGGACTTTTCCCGCGGATTTGGCTTTGGCCGGTACTTTGACTTTGGCAAGTTTGGTTTCGGGTGAAGGAACTGCTCCGCGGACTTCCATCTCTTCGATCATCTCGTTGACGCGCAACACGGCGCCCACGCTCCACGCCTGCGAGACCGCGCCCCGGGCTGCGTGCGGGGGGTCGCCCTCGAAAATCTCGGCAATCGACCCGATAGATCGGAAGA
>JAITVB010000157.1 GCA_031286025.1 Rikenellaceae bacterium | reverse complement strand
AGTCGCCCGACTTCCCGACCAACCGGTTCCTGTGTTGGCTCGGTGGCCTGCTCAACGCCCCCGAACTCTGCACGAACAACGTCCACCTCAATGTGATCAATACCCGGATGGGGGGCCAGTTCTCCCTGCACATGATGGTGTCGCTCGTCACGGGTATCGTCGTGGCCGTTCCCTTTCTGCTGTGGGAGCTATGGAGGTTCGTCAAACCGGCGTTCTCCTATTACGAGCAGCGCAAAAGCAACCTGTTCGTGCTTTATGTGTCGAGTTGCTTTTTTTTCGGGTTGGCTTTCGGTTATTTCGTCATTGCGCCGCTGACAGTCAACTTTCTGTCGGGCTATGAGGCGAGCGCACTGATCACCAACATGATCGACGTAAACTCTTACATCACGACGGTGATCAACGTGTCGATGGCTTCGGCCGCGGTGTTCCAACTGCCGATCCTGGTCTATTTCCTCTCGAAGATGGGCATCGTCACGGCGGCCTTTATGCGGAAATACCGCAAGCATGCGATTGTGGTGTTGGCGATCCTGGCGGCGATTATCACCCCGCCCGACATTTTCAGTTGTGTGTTGGTCCTGCTGCCGATGATGGGGCTCTACGAGTTGAGCATCAACATCGCCAAACGCAACGAGCGCAAGCGGCGCGAGGATGAAGCGGCTTTCTACGGCGACCTGCCCGAGGAGTCGAACAAACCGATACCGGTATCCGCCCAAGAGGTGACCGTCCCCGAGGGCGAACCCGATCAGAGTTACTACGACTATTACCACAATCCGGACGAAAATCGCAACGATTAGCCACGGATCGGCGTAATTTCCGCTGTCAGATGTAACATTATGCCGGATTTCTGCGTTTTCCGTGTAAGACATGGGAACGTAAACTTATCCCCAAAAAAACGAAAAAGATGAAAAAAGGAATCATTGCACTCATCGTCCTGGCTGTGTTGGCCTTGATCCTCTACTCGACAGGCAGGTCAGACTACAACCGGATGGTCACCCTGAGCGAAGGGGTGAAAGCCCAGTGGGGCAACGTTGAAAACCAATACCAACGTCGCGCCGATCTGATCCCCAATCTGGTCAATACGGTCAAAGGCTACGCCACCCACGAGAGCGCCACGTTCGAAGCGGTGACCGAAGCCCGCAGCAAGGCTACGAGCGTGCAGCTCAATTTTGACCAGTTGAACGAAGAGTCGCTCGCCCGTTACAGTCAGATGCAGGGTGAAATCTCTTCGACCCTGAGCCGCCTGTTGGCCATTTCCGAAAACTATCCCGACCTGAAGGCCAATCAGAATTTCAGGGATTTGCAAGTACAGTTGGAGGGAACCGAGAATCGCATCTCGACCGAGCGACGCAAGTTCAATGAAGAGGCACAAGGCTATAACATCTGTATTGCCCAGTTTCCGCGCAACATTTTCGCCGGGCTCTTCGGCTTCAAGCCCACGGCCTATTTCGAGGCCGACGAAGGGGCTTCGCGGGCGCCCGAGGTACTATTTTAACGCCGAGGTACCATGCAATCTGTTAAACCGCAGCACGTATGCCTCCCATGAAAAAACCGCCGACCCTGTTCACCGTCGAACAACGCGATCGAATCGTGGCCGCCATCAACCGGGCCGAGCGCACGACGTCGACCGAGATTCGCGTACACATCGAAAACCGTTGCATCGGGGAGGTGATGGGTCGTGCCGTGATGGTCTTCGAGCAACTGGAAATGCACCGTACCAAACTCCGCAACGGAGTGTTGATTTACCTGGCCCTGCAAGACCGCAAGGCTGCCATCATCGGTGACGTGGCGATCAACGCCTGCGTGGGCGAGGGTTTCTGGAAGCAATGTTATGCCACGCTGTCCGCCCACCTGTCGAAGGGCGAATTCACGGAAGGCATCTGCACGGCGATCGACATGCTCAGAACGGAATTGAAACCCGATTTTCCTCATCACGAGGGCGATACAAACGAATTACCGGACGACATTTCGTTCGGCCGATAGATATCCCCTAAACCATGAAAAAATTTTCCTTTCTGCTGATTGCATTGGTAAGTTGGGCCGTCAGCACAGGACAGACGTTTCCCGAGCCGATGCGGCCTGCGGTGTTGGTAAACGACTTTGCCGGCATCTTTTCGCTACAGGAACGATTGGCACTCGAACACAAGCTCGAAGATTTCGAGCGCACCTCCTCGACTCAGATCGCGGTGGTGACAGTAACCGACCTACAAGGGTTCGATCCGGGCGACTACGCCGCCCGGCTGTTCGACCGTTGGGGCATCGGCGGACGAGGCAAGGACAACGGTGCGTTGATTCTCGTCAAACCCAAGACGGAAGCCGAGCGTGGCCAGGTGTTCATCTCGACCGGCTACGGCCTCGAAGGAGCGGTTCCCGATGCGTTGGCGGGCCGCATCGTCGACTATGATATTCTGCCGGCTTTCCGTGAAGGCAATTATTACAAAGGGGTCGACAACGCGGTCAACACGTTGGTTTCGCTCACCAAAGGCGAATTCACCGCCGACCAATACATCGAAAAACACGAAGGGGAAGATTTTTCGGGAATCATTTCCGCCTTTCTCATCTTTCTCATCCCGGTCTTCCTGTTGGTGATTCTGGCCAAACGCGGCGGAAAAGGCGGGGGTGGCAGCCGGACGATCTCGTCGAGCGGCGACAACCTCACCCGGGCCATCCTGTGGGGCGCACTTCTCGGGGGTGGCCGCAGCAGCGGCGGATCATCGGGCGGCGGATTCGGCGGATTTGGCGGATTTGGCGGCGGCATGACCGGTGGCGGCGGAGCGGGAGGTTCGTGGTAAACATCGGAATATGTGAAATCGGCCCTGTATAAAATCGCCGGATT
>JAITVB010000252.1 GCA_031286025.1 Rikenellaceae bacterium | reverse complement strand
CCGCTCGTCGAACAGCATCACGACAGCGGCAGCCCCATAGCGGTGGATCAGCCCGGCGCGGCGCAGGAACTCGGTTTCACCCTCCTTGAGCGAGATCGAATTGACGATCGATTTGCCCTGGACGCATTGCAGGCCGGCTTCGAGCACTTCCCACTTCGAAGAGTCGATCATCACCGGTACCCGGGCGATATCGGGCTCCGAGGCGGTCAAATTCAGGAACCCGGTCATGGCCGCAACGCCGTCGATCAGACCGTCGTCCATGCAGACGTCGATCACCTGGGCGCCGCCGTCGACCTGTTGGCGGGCCACGGAAAGGGCGCTTTCACAGCGGCCGTCGCGGATCATTTTGGCGAACTTGGCCGAGCCGGCCACATTGGTGCGTTCGCCGATATTCACAAAGCCCGTCGTGGCATCGACGCGCAACACTTCAAGGCCCGAGAGCATCGTCACCGGCGTGCGTCGCGGCAACCGGCGGGGGGCATAGCGGGCCGCCACACGGGCAATCGCCCCGATATGAGCCGGGGTGGTACCGCAACAGCCGCCAACGATATTCAGCAGGCCCTCTTTCAAATAGTCTTCGAGGACGGCGGCCATATATGGGGCGTCCTGGTCGTAGCCGCCGAAAGCGTTGGGCAACCCGGCATTGGGGTGGGCCGAGACGGCACACGAAGCAACCGACGCCAGTCGCGACACGTAAGGTTTCATCTGTTCTGCTCCGAAAGCGCAGTTCAGACCGATCGAAAGCAGCCGGGCGTGGGCGACGGAGACATAAAACGCCTCGACCGTCTGACCCGAGAGCAGACGGCCACTGGCGTCGGTGACCGTGCCCGAAAGCATGACGGGCAGCGGTTTCCCGGATTCGCGACAGGCCTCGTCAATGGCAAACAACGCAGCCTTGGCGTTGAGGGTATCGAAAACGGTTTCGACGATAAACAGGTCGACCCCGCCGTCGATCATCCCCCGCACCTGTTCGCGGTAAGCCGCGGCAAGATCGGGAAAAGTCACATTGCGGAATCCGGGACGGGCCACGTCGGGCGAGAGCGAAGCCGAGCGATTCGTCGGCCCGATCGAACCCGCCACAAAGCGCGGTTTCGACGGCTTTTGGGCCGTGTGGGCGTCGGCCAGGTCTCGGGCCAGGCGGGCGGCAGCGACGTTCATCGCATAGACGTCGGCCTCAAGGCCATAGTCGGCCAACGAAATGGCGTTGGCGTTGAACGTATTGGTCGAGATGATATCGGCTCCGGCCAACAGATAGGCTTCGTGAATACGTCCGATCACGTCGGGGCGGGTGAAGGTCAGCGCATCGTTGCACCCCTTCAGCTGTCGAGGGTTGTACACATAGCGTTCACCGCGATAGTCGGCTTCCTGCAGTCCGTAGTTCTGGATCATTGTCCCCAACGCTCCGTCGAGAACGAGGATGCGCTTTCCCAACTCTTTCTCAATCACACTTTTCATTATTTCTTCCAACATTACGCAACCCCGCGATACAAGGTTTTGGGAGACAGAAGCGAAGAGGTCATCGGTTAGAAACGTTTATTCCGCGATCAGGCGAATACGGAACAGTTTGTTCCAGTTTTTGCCCGTCACGTAAATCGCTTTAGCCGCCGGGTCGTAGGCGATGCCGTTGAATACGTCGGTCGTTGCATCGCGGTCGATGCGCTTGATCAGACCCGGGAAACCGATGATGCCCACCACAGCGCCCGTCGCCGGATCGATCCGTACGATGATATCCGCGCCGTAAACATTGGCCCAAATTTCACCGTCGATCCACTCCAGTTCGTTCAGGTGCTCGACCTTCCCCTTGTCGGTGTAGGCCTCGATCGTGCGCACACGCTTGAAAGTGTTCGGATCGAGCACTTCGATCTTTTCGCTGCCGTCACTCTTATATAAAGAGGTGCCGTCGGCAGTCAGGCCCCAACCTTCGGTGCCGTAGCCGAATTTTTCGATCTGTTGGAACGAATCGAAGTCGTAGACGAAGCCTTGACGATCCTGCCAGGTGAGTTGATAAATCTTTCCGTCGAGCAGGGCGATGCCTTCGCCGAAATAGTCGGGCGAGAGGTCGATGCGGCGCACCGCCTTGCCCGTGGTGAGTTCAACCTTGCGCAGTGACGATTGGCCCTTGAGGCCGGTGCTTTCATAGAGGAATCCGTCGTGCCAGAAGAGGCCTTGAGTGTAGGCCTGGCGATCGTGGGGATAGGTGTCGAGAACTTCGCAGGTATATTCGATGGGTGCGTGAGCGGGCAGGACGGTAAATTCGCCCACTTTCGTCGAATGGTCTTTCCCCGAAAATGCTTCGATCCGGTAAGCGTAGCGGCCGACGCGGGCAGACATGGGCAGGGCGCAGGTCCACGCCGCGACGTCGGTTCCCGACTGGCGAACACCGTCGACATACAGCACGGCCGAGTCGAGTGTCACGCCTTCGACCGGACGGTAGTCGAACGCTATGGGCTGCCCCTGCTGAAAAACATCGCGAAAAGTAGGCGTAGCCGAAGCAATCAGCATCGGGGCCGCAGGTTCGGGCGCCGCCGTGGACGTCACGCCGTTGCGGTTGAAGCAGCCCGTCGCGCCCAGACAAAGTGCCGCCACGAGGAAGATTTTTTTCATACAGGAACGATTTGGCGCAAAGGTAGGCAATCCGCCGGTTTTTACCTAAAAAAGAAGTCGACAGAACATTAATCACAGATAGTCAGGATTTATCGCTTCTGTGACGTAGGCGTGGGAAACCCGGGTTAAAATCTACAACCACGAATCCAACTTCCGGACAACAACTTTATACGTATTTTGCAACGCAACTTATGGGGGTCAGCTTACTCCGTCGTAAAGGGGTCAATTTAACCGTTTTTCCACCTATCAACATTCAAAAAACAACATCGTATATATAATTGTTTGTTTGCGTTTGGAGGGATATGGCCGTTGGCTCGAACCCAATCTCTCGAACACAACATAAATGAATAATAATCAAGAGATTACCTGGGTTTTTCGTGTGAAGTGGCAGGGTCGTTTTCGGGTGTGCGGGGACGCATTTATCCGCAGTTCGCGTTTGCCTGTACGACCGCAATCCCCACACGCTCCAACAATTTCACCCCATCATCCGAATGGTAATCATCACAATACACCACCCGCCGGATCCCCGACTGGATAATCAGTTTCGCGCACTCGATACAGGGCGAAGCCGTCACATACAGCGTAGCTCCGTCACTGCTGTTCCCCGATTTTGCCACTTTTGTGATTGCATTCGCCTCAGCATGAAGAACATAAGGCTTTGTCTCGCCCGTAGCCTCATCCTCGCAAATATTTTCAAAACCACTCGGTGTCCCGTTATACCCGTCCGAAATGATCATCTGGTCTTTCACGATCAATGCGCCCACCTTGCGCCGCACACAATACGAATTCTCGGCCCAGATCTTGGC
>JAITVB010000095.1 GCA_031286025.1 Rikenellaceae bacterium | reverse complement strand
TGAAACTGCGCGTTTCTTACGGGGAAGTCGGCAACGACGGTATCAACTCAAGTCTGTGGTCGCAACTGTGGACATCGGAAACGGATACAAGATACTATCAAGTGATCAACGGCGGCTTTCAGACGACCTACGACCTGGCCTCTTTGCAAATGGCCAACCTCAACCTGAAGTGGGAAACCACCATTACGCGTAACATCGGCGTTGACTTTACGCTCTTCCAGGGACGTTTGAACGGGTCGGTCGACGTGTACAAGAACACCACCAAAGACCTGCTGATGCGCACCACCCTCCCGGGCATCACCGGCTTTACGTCGACCTTTGCCAACATCGGGCAGACTAGCAACAAGGGGGTCGAAGTTTCGCTCACCGGCACCATCTTCAACAACAAGGACTGGAACATCACCGCCGGCGGCAATATCAACTTCAACAGGGGGAACGTGGATAAACTGGCCGACAACATCACCGGCCTTTACGGAACCGCCTGGGTGGGCAGCTCGCTGTACCCCGGCTCCGACTACATCCTGAAAGTAGGAGAACCGGTCGGCTTGGTCCGAGGATTGGTTTACGACGGTTTCTATACGGTCGACGACTTTGACTATAACAACGGCTTGTACACCCTGAAACAAGGAGTGTCGGATCTCAAATCCAGCGTGATCCAGGTACTGCACGGCGTGGTGGACGGCACCGACCGGCCGAAGGGACAGATCGCCTATCCGGGGGTGCCTAAATTCAGGGACGTTGATGGCAACGGAGTCGCCGGCGACGAAGACCTGACTGTGATCGGCAACATGAACCCGCTGCACACCGGTGGTTTCAACCTGAACGCTAACTTCAGGAACATCGACCTGGGCATGTATTTCAACTGGAGCTATGGCAACGACGTGTATAACGCGAATAAGCTCGGAACACTCTACGGGGACAAACAAGCCGGCGTTTACGAGAACAAACTGAGCTTTATGAAAGACAGCTACAAGATTTACGACATTGTCGACGGACAGATCAAACGGTTGACGACTCCCGACGAGATGAGGGCCGCCAACGTCAATACGTCTTATCCCCTGGCTTACAATGAAAACGGGATCACCTCCTCGATCGGTATCGAAGACGGTTCGTTCCTGCGCCTCAATACGCTGACCCTGGGTTACACGCTGCCCACGGACATGACCCGGAAAGCAGGGATACAGAACCTCCGTGTTTATGGAAGTGTCTATAACGTGCTTACGATCACCGGCTACTCCGGGCTCGATCCCGAGGTCAACACCAACACGTCGCAAAACAACCAGGCCTATCCGACGCTCGGACTGGACTGGGGCGCGTATCCCCGCGCACGCTCGTTCGTCATTGGCCTGAATCTTATTTTCTAATCCGTTAAAACGTGCCTCAATGAAATATCTGTTAAAATATATAGCCGTAGTCGCGTTGGCCTGTTCTCTGGCGAATTGCAGCGACTATCTGAACACGTCATCTCCCGAGAACTCGGACGATGAATTTGTGACTTCGACCCTGGCCGAAACCCGGAAAGTGTTATCTTGGGCTTATGCGAATTATCGCCAGGGCTGTTTGATGGGAGCCTATGCCTTTAACGACCCGGTCGGCTCGGATACGGAATATTATCCGGAACAAGGCTCGGCGAATAACGCCAATGCCCGTCTGAAACCTCAGTTGTTGACCGTCGACGCAGCGGCCGGCGCTTTCAACAACCTTTACAGCACCATCGCGCGTACGGCTAAAGTGGCTGCGCTGATCGAAGCGAAAGCTCAGTATCAGAGCGACGTAGCCAACGGAAAAGCCACCGATTGGACGCAGTTGCACGGTGAAGCCGTGGTGCTGCGGGCATTGTGCTATTTCGACCTGATCCGCCATTTCGGGGATGTGCCTTACGGTCATGAAAACACGTATGTCGATGAGTATGAACTTACGTCGCGTTTCGACATTTACGACCAGATCATCGCTTCGGTCCAGGCAGTGGAGCCTTTTATGTACTATCTGGGCGAGAACGGCATTACGGCCGAGCGCATGTCGAGAACGTACGCCAATGCGTTGATCGGGCAGGCCGCCCTTTATTCGGCCGGCTATCAGACCATACGCACCGACGTGGACGGCCTGTACGGCGCCCTGCAATTTACCACGAAAGGCTCGGAAGAACACAAGGCCGTCTATGCACGCCGGGCAGATTACCAAGCGTATTACCAAACTGCCGAGGAGTATTTTCAGGCGGCTTTGGACCATCTGGGAACCGCGCAACTGATCACCGCCGATACGAGAAGTTATGCGGACAACCCGTTCCAACGCCATTTCCAATATCTGCATGATCTGGAGGTAAGCCCGGAGTCGATCCTCGAAGCCGGCATCATGCAGGGCGAAACCGCGAGCGGGTCGCAAACCAACGAATTCGGGTATGCTTTCGGCCGGCCTTCGAACGGAGGTAACGGCGAAGCGCCTCCCAAGGTATTTGCGGCCATCCGTGTTATTCCTTCGTTCTATTACGGCGAGTGGGAAGAGGGCGACAAACGCCGCGACGTGACCGCCGTGGTGACCGGAAGCGACGGCAAAGGCAACGAACTGCTGATCCCGTTCAATCCCGGCAACATGGTCAACGGCGGCATCTCGATCAACAAATGGGACCCGAACCGCCAGAATCCTCCATATACCACAAAATCAAGGCAAATGGGGATCAACTGGGAACTGCTGCGGGTGGCCGACCTGATGCTGATGCAGGCCGAAGTCAAAGCCGAACAGGGCAAAGACGCCGAGGCGATCACTCTCGTCAACAAGATTCGCGAAAGAGCTTTCGGCAACAGCGACCACAACATCGGCGGACTGACCGGAGAAGCCCTGAAAGACGCCGTGTGGCGGGAACGCAAGTTCGAACTGGTGGGCGAAGGCCAGATCCGTTGGGATATGATCCGTTCGGGAAAATTCGTCGAAAGGGCGATTGCGGTTCAGACAGCCATGGCCGAGATGATGGCCGGCCTGAAAGCCAACGGATATTACACGTTCGCGAATGGCAACACGATCTCGAACACGGTCTTTACCAAAAAAGTCTATCTGAAAAACCCGTTGACCTACGACTGTGCCGACCCCGGTGATCCGGCGCTGTTTCCCGGTTGGAGGGGACAATATGATTACAGCAATACCCCGGCGGCCGGCAAGGTCGAAGGAACGGAACACAACCTGGCGATCAAAGGCCTGTTCGACTATATCGACCCGAACGGTGCCGAAGCCACGGCTTTGAAAGCGGACGGATATAGCGCCGCGCCTTGGGGAAGTGTCTTGGTTCAGTATGAAACCATCTACAAGGAGAACATCCTCTCCGGGATCACTTCGTCGACCACGCCGCCCATCTACTACTGGCCGATTCCTTATGAAACGCTCAGTATGTCGAAAGGGAAGATCGTCAACGGCTACGATCTGCTCCAACAATAACCCGGCAATCTCATCGGCCCAAGAGTAGTTCCGTGTGGCCTTTGACCGGATCCGGAAATAAAAGGAGGCTGTCTTCGGACAGTCTTTTTTGTGTTTTTTCACCGCCCTGCATCAGCAAATCGCGCTTAACTAACTGTGAATTAGCAAGTAAAAGACAGACATCCTCTATTCTCCTTTAAGAGGTTTGGAAATGTGCCCCATAGAAATCAAAAAAACGCCCCGCGATGGCGCTTTTTTAAAATTCTTCCGGAACAGCCGGTTATTCGTAAGCATTCGGGAAAGTGCATATTGCGAGTAATATTCAAAGGCTTTAGTTTTGCGTCACGAGACGGCACAGGTTCTTTTACCTATATTGAGGGCTTGCAATCAACAAAAAACAGAGAGGTCGAAACCTCTCTGCTTTCGTTTAGATCTTGGAATATCGTTTGTGGGACGATTACCCTCAGAGGGTAGAAATTAATTATACGAGACATATACAGGGGTGCCCCAATAAGAAGTTGAGTATGGACTCCCCAGGAATGTAAGGTTAAGTTGTCCTCCTTTTACGACAGTAAAGTCGTAATACTGCCAGACACTGCCGTTGGCACATACGGAGATCTGATAATTGCCTGGCAATAACTCGTGTCGAGTATGAGTCGTAAACATTCAAGTATTTGGATTCATTGCATATAGGAAGTCCACTTTCTGACATAATCTCTATTCGAAAGTCGCTTAGTCCTTGTTCGTTGTAATTAAATAAGTTAAAATTAACACTATACGGAACCGGGAGAAGGGCAGCATAAGCATTGACCAATCCGTAGCCTACCTCATTACTCCAACTTCCGTTCGGACTTCCCGTCGGATTGTGATATGTATAACCGGAAAGTCCGAATGCCGTCTTCACAATGCGATATTTTACTTCTGACCAGGTCAGGTCTGGATATTTAGAGAGTATTAGCGCTGCAACACTAGCTACCTGTGGACAGGCAGCTGATGTTCCTCCAAAGCGTAATGTATAATTTCCCGTTTCATATCCGTTAGTGCCCATTCGGTCAGTTGTGGCTACATCGCCATTCAAATTTGTATTTCCTGATGGGGCTACAACGTCTAGGCCATTGCCCCTGCAACTGTAATTCCACACTATGCCATTTTTGTTTACTGCACCGACACTGATTACGGTCCCTAAAGATGCAGGGAAAGATACTCCATAAGATGGATGGTCGTTGCCAGAAGCAAAAACAACAACACATCCTTTGCCACCCCTACCTCGATTTACAGCATTCGTGATCTCCTGAGTAATATAGTCTGCATTAGTAGGAGCAGCAGAATATCCCCAAGAATTACTGATCACATCGGCATTGCCTTTGGAAGGATTCCAGGCATATTCTATAGCCGATGCAACATTCTGGACTGATTCTGTACTGATGTACCTCCCATAATAAGAATTATACACCCATGTATGAAAGATATTAATTGGTACGATTTGGACATTGGGTGCCACTCCCGCTCCCCCTAATGTATTATGTGAGGCTGCTATGATACCGGCACAGGCTTGCCCGTGTCCTATAGTGACTCCTGACACCACCTGCGTGGTAGGTCTACCGTAACCTGTTGAATTCAGCGGGGTGTACCCCTGCAATACCCTTCCTGCTAAATCCTCATGCTCTTCTACGCCATCATCAATTACAGCGACACGAATACCGGTGCCAGTCGATAGGGTTCAAGCCTGCTCTGCCTTAATATCGATTCCCCGCGTTCCTCCGTTTTGTCCCGTATTTTTCAAATAGTATTGTTGTGAGAACAGCAAGTCATTGGTCAATTTTGTTATGGGGGTTATAAAATCGGGATGGCACCAATCCACCAGGCCGCTTTCATAAATCGAATTTGCAGTAATAAGGATCGAACGCCAATCCTTTAGCTGAACCACAACAATTCCTGTTTCAGTTTCCGTTACAATCTCTCCATTTACTTCAAATTTGGCCAATATCTCTTTCGGAGATATGCCTTTCTTGGGTTGCATAATCATACTCCGGTCAAATAAAACGGAGTATCGTAACCGGAAAACTTTTGAGCGAATACGCCGTTTTTAACCGATTTTTCTACAGACACCCTTTCTTTAACTTTCTCGTTCTGGATGTCGACTAAAATCATAGCCCTTCCGGCAAATTGAATTGCCTGTGAGGTTTTTGCGGCAAAGGCCTTTGATTCTTGTTCGTTGTCAAAACCGACGGTCATTTGGGCAGAATCCGTTTCTAACCATATCTTTTCTCCCCCAGACCAATAGTAGTCTTTTTCTTCGGGGCCGGTCGCGCGAGTTGTGATTGAACTTTCTTGTGCCGAATCGGGATATTCAGCCTCAAAATCACTGCAAGCAGCAAAGAACAATACAAGCAGCGGAAGAATACGGAATGCGGGTAATAACTTCTTCATATGGTTAGTTGTTTAATATTTGATAATTAGTAATTACATAGATTGGGGCATCGGGGGGGCTACGGAACGCGTTGCCTAACCCTGTACCAATGGTGAATAGATCGTCATCTTGCCCGACTTGGAATGGCCTGCAGGAGAAAGATATTTTTTTTCTCTATTTCAGAGAGAAATAAATCCAGATTTGCTTGCACCTGTATCATGTTCGTATAGGTGCCTACCCCTAGCCATGTAATGCATGCTCCAGGGGCGATATATTCGGTGTCTTTCCCTATCGGATATTTTTCATCGACCTGTAGAAGCAGCGAACCGAATCCGTTGGAATAACATCCAATAATGGTGCCTGTTGCATGTATAACTTCCTTTTCGCTATCTGATTTACATGAAGTAATAACCACGGATAGCAAGAGCAGAACTGGTAGAAGCAGGTAGATTCTTGTTTTCATACGCTGTCGACCTTAAGTTACACATATGATTTATGCCGCTAAAAAAGTAGCTACCTTAATTAAGAACAACTTGGAGATTTCTGATTTTTGCGAGAATCAGGCGTGTTGAAATTTCAACAACGCCCACTACAATATAAAGTAAAGCAAAATTTCACTGAAATCCAACTGCTTTCTTGAGAGAAGTCGGGTTATTCCACACGAAAATAGTCGAAGTCGGCATAGCCCTGCCCCGGCACCACATTGGGCGAACTGCAGAAAATGCCGACCTTGGCCCCGATCCACGTGCCGGCCGTCACGGGATAGCGTTCGCCCAGAGGTATGAACGCGTACCCGTCGGTGCTGTACGAAAAACTACACGCCTGGTCGTCGTAAACGTGAATCCGGAACCACACTTTGTTGACAGACACATCCAGACCCGCCTGTTCCTCGGGCACTACCGCCAACCGGTCGTAACGTCCGGCCACGACGGCGATGCGGTTCGACCGATCGCCCCTGACGAGTGCAATGTAGGTGTAGGCGTTACCCATCACGATCGCTCCGGCCCGTTCGTCGACCTCGGTCAAGTGGACTTCGACAAACGTCGTCGCCGTAAACGCCGGCGCACAAAGCTTTTGCAGCAGCAGGTTTCCGGCATAATACACATTACCGTGTTCGGTCGGACAGGGTATCGCGTTGAGACGGATCGCCTCCGGCCGGGCCGCGAGCGAGTACCACGCCGGGTTTTCAATGGCAGGCCATTGCCATTGCCTTCCGAGGGTCGGGCCGTCAAACTCATCGGTAGTTTGCGGCTCGGCGGCCGGATACGTTTTCCCGACATCCGGCTTGCGGTGGGCCAACACGGGTATGCCGCAGCCGTCGTCGTCCGGGTCGTCGCCGATCACCGGCCAATCATCTTTCCAAACGGCAGGTTGCAGATGCACTACTCGACCGTAAACGCCCCGCGACTGGAAATGGACGAACCACCATTCGCCCATTTGCGTTTCGACCAACCCGCCCTGGTGGGGGCCGTTGATGCCGTTGCCCTCGGCCAACACCCGCCGGGCTTCATAAGGGCCGTAGACGTTGCGCGAACGCAGCACGGTCTGCCAACCGGTCGCCACACCGCCCGCCGGGGCGAAAATATAATACCAACCGCCACGTTTGTCCATTTTCAATCCTTCGAGCACCGGATTGGCCTCTTCGTCATGATAGACCACCAACCCGTTGTCAAGTAGGCGCAGGCCGTCGGATGACATCCGATGAATGATCGCCGGCCCGCCGCGATGAATGCTGTGGGCAAGATAGGCCTGTCCGTCATCGTCCCAGAAAGGGCACGGGTCTTCCCATTTCTCGACGGCCAACACCTGGGTCAGGTCCCACGTCCCACGCGGATCTTTTGTCCGAGCCACGAACAAGCCGTCGTTGGGCGTACAGAAATAGACGTAGAACAGCCCGTCGTGGTAACGGATCGAGGGGGCCCACGACGCTTCGCCGTGCACGGGTTTCCAATATTTGCCCGGCAGGATCGCATGATAAACATGATTCGCGATCGTCCAATTGACCAAATCGCGGGAGTGCAATATCGGGATACCGGGCATCGCCGCAAAACTCGACGCCACCATCCAGTAGTCATCGCCTACGCGGATCACGTCCGGGTCGGAGTAATCGGCAAAAATGATCGGATTTTTATACGTACCGTCGCCGTTATCCGGAATCCAGGGTTGGGCTTGGCCCCTCAACCCAACTACGCACAGGAAAAGCAAGACGATTTTCTTCATATTCCTTTCATCTGACGATCATGAATATTCTGAAAATGACGGCAAGTAACCAACGGAAGACATCCGCCTTAGTCTATGGCTTCAAACTCCGATTTATCGACCCCGCACATCGGGCATTCGAAATCGTCAGGCAGGTCTTCAAACGCGGTTCCGGCGGGAATGGCGCTGTCGGGTGCACCCTGGGCAGGATCGTATACCCAACCGCATACGAGACATTTGTACTTTTTCATTATCTTTTATTTTTAGGTGTGGTTAAAATCTGATCTTCCCTCGTTGCAAAAAGCGGCGACAAACGCTCAATATTCAAATTTCACCCCAGTATAGGTCTGCGGCGAAAGTTTTCGCAATTCGACCCTTACACGTTCCTCGACATCGAGCGTTTCGATGAAAGCGGCAATATCTTCACGGGTGATCGGTCTGTTGGTGCGGGTCAGGGCTTTTAACGCCTCGTAGGGATTCGGATAGTTTTCGCGACGCAGGATGGTCTGAACGCCTTCGGCCACGACGGCCCAGTTGCGTTCCAGGTCGGCGTTGATCGCATCGCGGTTGATGATCAATTTGTTGAGGCCTTTCAACAACGATCTGAACGCGATCAGCGTGTGCCCCATCGGCACCCCTACGTTGCGCAATACAGTCGAATCGGTCAAGTCGCGCTGCAGGCGAGACACCGGCAATTTGGCCGAAAGATGTTCGAAAATCGCATTGGCCACTCCGAAGTTGCCCTCGGCATTCTCAAAATCGATCGGGTTGACCTTGTGGGGCATCGCCGACGAACCGACTTCGCCCGCCTTGATCTTCTGTTTGAAATAGTCCATCGACACGTAGGTCCACACATCGCGGCTCAGGTCGACCAGGATCGTGTTGATCCGTTTGAAAGCGTCAAAAATGGCCGACATATTGTCGTAATGCTCGATCTGGGTGGTGATCTGCGAACGGTCGAGTTTGAGCGTTTCGTTGACGAAACGGTTGGCAAACCCGATCCAGTCGATCTCGGGATAGGCGGCCGCATGGGCGTTGAAATTGCCAGTCGCACCACCGAATTTGGCAGGGCAGGGAATGGCGCGCAACAGCGAAATCTGTTTGTTCAGGCGATCCACGAAGACCATAATTTCCTTGCCCAGTCGCGTAGGCGAAGCCGGTTGACCGTGGGTACGCGCCAACAGCGGCACATCTTCCCACTCCAAGGCCAACGTCCGCAACAAATCGAGGATCTCCTGCAAGACCGGATGATACACCTCTTCCGACGCATCGCGCAACGACGATGGGGTAGCCGTGTTGTTGATGTCCTGCGACGTCAGACCGAAGTGGACAAACTCTTTCCGTTCACCCAACCCCAACGGCTCCATCCTGCTCTTGATAAAATATTCGACGGCTTTCACGTCATGGTTCGTCGTGCGCTCGATCTCCTTGACCTCTGTGGCGTCTTTTTCCGAAAACCCGCGGTAGATCGCGCGGAGTTTTTCACAGGTATCACCGTTCACTCCCGTCAGTTGGGGCAGCGGCAGTTCGCACAGGGCGATAAAATACTCGATCTCGACCATCACCCGATACCTGATCAGAGCATATTCCGAGAAATAGTCCGCCAGACACTCCACACTGTTCCGATATCGTCCGTCGACCGGCGAGATCGCCGTCAGTTTGTTCAGTTCCATTTTTGTTTTTGTTTCTGCAGATGGTCAACATCGGTCGCTGCCGGTTGTCTACCGCAAATTGGTTAGGATTTATTCGCCGCCGTACGGGACAGATTTTTTCAAAATCTGCATAGGAGAAACTGGCCGCCACGCTTTGCGGTGAACGAACTCAACGTAGTTAACAATTTTTCCGAAAAACCATGCTTTGCCTTTTTAAAATCTCCCTGTGCGGGGACGTACTACTTTTTGGTGGCGGGCTTGACGTCTTTGACCCTGAGTTGCGGCGTTACGACACCCCGGTAGTGGTTTTCAACCACGCAATAGCAAACGTCGATCTCGCCTCCCGCACGGATATACTCGAAATGCTGCGGCTGCCCGAAAGCGATCGCGGCAATCGACGTATGCGGTTTCTCGCGCTGCACCAACTCCATCTTCAGGTGTTCGCGGTCATTCCCCACCAACCGCGCATCGCCTCGCTCGCTTACCCCGTGGGTGGCAAACACCGGCGACAGATTACCCGGCCCCAACGGCTGAAACTTGCACAACGTGTGGCGAAACTGCGGCGTGATGTCGCTGAACAACAACTCGGCGTCGACATCCACCTGAGGGATCAGCATTTCCGGATCGATATTCTGCTCGACATAATCTCGAAAACGTTTCGTGAACAACTCCACGTTCTCGGGCTTCATCGTCAGACCCGCGGCATAGGTATGCCCTCCGAAATTCTCAAGGATATCGGCGCACGACTCGACCGCCTGGTACAAATCGAACCCCGGCACGCTGCGCGCCGAACCCGTCACAAAACCATTCGACATCGTCAACACCACCGTCGGGCGGTAATAGGTTTCGATCAGGCGCGAGGCCACGATCCCCACCACTCCCTTCATCCACTTGGGGTTGTAGATCACCGTGCTTTTCAACTGCTTGAGGTGCGAATTGGACTCGATGTAATCGTGGGCTTCCTGGGTGATCGAGCGATCGATGTTCTTGCGGTCGTTGTTCGAAGCATCGATCGAGTCGCCGTAAGCCTCGGCCTTCTCGTCGGTCGAAGCTACCAACAGGCGCACGGCGTTATAGCCGCCCGAGCGTCCCCCGTCTTCGGCATCGGCTACCATGCGTCCTGCGGCGTTGATACGCGGACCGATTTTGAAAACGATGTCGTCGATCGTGACCGCATGTTTTTCGAGACCACAGATCTTGATGATCGACAGCAGTCCGCGACTCGGTTTTTCGTTGATCCGTTTGAGACCGTAGTAGGCCAGGATGCGGTTTTCTCCCACCAACGGCACAATGTCCGAGGCGATGCTCACCACCACGAGATCCAACAGGCGCTCGACTTCCGAGAAAGACAGATTTTTGTACTGACAATAAGCCTGTACCAACTTGAACCCGACACCGCACCCCGACAACTCCCCGAAGGGATATTCACAGTCGTCTCGCTTGGGGTCGAGCACCGCCACCGCGTCGGGAATCGTGTCGCCCGGCAGGTGGTGGTCGCAGATGATAAAATCGATGCCTTTCGTTTTGGCATACTCCACTTTTTCGGTCGCTTTGATCCCGCAGTCGAGAGCGATGATCAACCTCACGCCGTTTTCGGCAGCGTAGTCGATCCCCTTGATCGACACCCCGTAACCTTCCGTGTACCGGTCAGGGATGTAAAACATCAGGTTTGCATGGCCTTGTCGGGCGAGGAACGAGTAAACCAACGCGACGGCCGTGGTTCCATCGACATCGTAGTCGCCGTAAACCATGATTTTATGATTTTCGGCGACGGCTTTGTCAACGCGTCTTACGGCACGCTCCATATCCTTCATCAGAAAGGGATTATGGAGGAGTTCGAGTCGGGGATTGAAAAATTGAGTGGCCTCCCGGAAAGTCGAAATGCCGCGTTGGATCAACAGGTTGGCGAGCACAGGGGCAATACCCAGTTCAGCGGCAAGGTGTTCGACAGCTGCGGGATCGGCCTGTTCTCTGAGAACCCATTTTTTTTCTGCAGGCATAACTTTCGTTTTTTATATATTTTTATTTGTTCCGAAACCATAGGGGGCTTTCTCCCAATGACCACCTGCCCATGCAAGGAAGTCGAGCGATGCAAGGCATCACTGAAAAATATCCGGTACCGCTTATAAAAACGACCGTCCCCTCACACAAACAACTCACGGAAGTGGGCCACATAACGCGCCTTCACCTCATCCATCGGCACTTCCCGCCCCCGTTCCTTCGCGATCGAGGTCACTCCCTTGTCCACGAATCCACAAGGGTTTATGTATGAAAAATAATTCAAATCGGTGTTCACATTCAGTGCAAAGCCGTGCATCGTCACATAGCGCGACGCCTTCACACCGATCGCACAAATTTTCCGGGCACGCGGCGTGTCCGATTCCAACCAAACGCCTGTCGCCCCGTCCAACCGCCCAGCCGCGATGCCGTAGTCGGCCACCGTGTGGATCACACTCTCTTCGACGGCGTGAACATATTCCCTGATCCCCATCCCGAAACGTTCCAGATCGAGGATCGGATAGCCCACCAATTGGCCGTAGCCGTGATAGGTAATATCCCCCCCGCGATCGGTCTTGTAAAATGTCGCCCCGATCCTTTCGAGGAAAGCGTCGTCGACCAACAGGTTCGACGCTGCGCCGCTCTTCCCGAGCGTATACACATGGGGATGTTCGCACAACAACAGCACGTCCTCGCCGACCGCAGCCCTCTTGGCCGCCATCACCCGGTCGAACATCCGGCGCTGCGCTTCCCACGCCGCCCCGTACTCGACCGTTCCGAGGTCCTTTACTGTAACGTTTTTTCTCACGTCGTTATTTTATATTCAATGCCTCGGCAGCCTGTTCGGCCATATAGGACGAACGTACCAGTGGTCCGCTTTCTACATACGAAAAGCCCTTTCGGAGAGCTTCCCGTTTATAAAACTCGAACCGGTCGGGGTGAATGTATTCGGCCACGGGCAGGTGCGCCGGCGTAGGCTGCAGGTATTGTCCGATCGTCAACAGGCGACATCCCTGGGCCGCGAGGTCGTCGATCGTTTCCAACACCTCATCCTGCGTTTCGCCCAACCCGAGCATCAGTCCGCTTTTGGCCGGAATGTTCGAGACAGCGATATGCCGTAAGACCTTGAGGCTAATTTCGTAGCGGGCTTTGCTCCGCACGTGCGACGTCAGGCGCCGTACGGTTTCGATGTTATGCCCCAACACGTCGGGACGCGAAGCGATCACCTCGTCCAACAATGCCGCTTGCCCGTCAAAATCGGGAATCAACAATTCAATCTTCGTTTCGGGATTTTGTTTCCGGATCTCAGCCGCCACGGCCGCCCAATGCCGGGCTCCGCCATCGGGCAGATCGTCGCGGTCTACCGAGGTAAGCACACAATACCTCAATTCCATCAACGCGACGGAACGGGCAACCCTCACGGGCTCATCGGGATCCGGTGGTAACGGTCTACCTGTCTGGGTGGCGCAAAACCTGCACGATCGGGTACATATATCGCCCAGTATCATCAGGGTTGCGGTACGGCGGCTCCAACATTCCGCCTGGTTGGGACATCGGCCGCTGCGGCAAATGGTATGGAGTCCATGCCCATCCACTACTTTTGCCACCTCTGCGAATCCGGAGCCTTTGTGTAGTCGTATTTTAAGCCATTGGGGTTTTCTCGTTACCTGATCATAGATATTGGGCATTAAGGTGTTTTTATTATTACTTTTACTATTGACGCAAATGTAATAATAAATATGGGAAATTGTTTCATCTCCCGGAAGATTCTCTCGTAAAAGTATAAATCAGCTATATTTCGGCGGTAAAATATACGTTTCCGGCCGGCTTTTTCAACGAAATAAGACCAGTCAGTCTTCAGGGTCGCGACCCTGCACATAACCCTCCCATTTGGCCACGACGGCAGCCATATCGGCGGGCAGGGACGATTCGAAATACATCTCCTTGCCAGTCATGGGATGTGTGAAACCCAGGCTGCGGGCGTGCAACCCGTGGCGCGGCATCAGGGCGAAGCAATTTTCGACGAATTGTTTGTATTTCGAGAAGGTCGTGCCTTTCAGGATACGATCGCCGCCGTAGCGTTCGTCGTTGAACAGCGGATGGCCGATCCACTCCATGTGGACGCGGATCTGGTGCGTGCGGCCCGTTTCGAGGCTGCACTCGACTAAGTTGACATAGCCCAATCGCTGCAACACCTTGTAATGGGTGACGGCATGCTTGCCCTGTTCGTCTCCTTGGAAAACAGCCATTTTCAGGCGGTCACGAGTGCTGCGGCCAATGTTTCCCATGATTGTTCCTTCTTCTTCCGGCAAATTACCCCACACAAGGGCGGTATAGACGCGGCGGATCGTATGATCAAAAAATTGCTTAGCCAACCGGGCGTGGCTCCGCTCGTTCTTGGCGATTACCAACAGGCCCGAGGTGTTTTTGTCGATCCGGTGGACGAGGCCCGCGCGCAAGTCGCCCTCCTGAAACAGCGGCAGATCTTTCAAGTGCCAAGTCAGGGCGTTGACCAACGTCCCGGTATAGTTGCCGTGGCCCGGATGCACGACCATGCCGGCGGCCTTATCAATAATGATCAGATCGTCGTCCTCATAGGGAATCGTGAGCGGAATGTTTTCGGGAAGAATTTCGAGCCGACGTGGTGGATAGGGCAACACGATCGAAACTCTGTCGAGCGGTTTTATCTTATAGCTTGACTTTACAGACTTACCGTTAACCAAAATATTGCCTGCATCGGCAGCCATCTGGATACGGTTGCGGGATGTTTTTTCGAGGCGGTCGACCAGATATTTGTCGATCCGAAGCATGGTCTGACCTTTGTCAACGACAAAACCGAAGTGTTCAAAAAGTTCGTCCTGTTGGCCCTCTTCGGCGGCTTCTTCCAGGTCGGGGTCAAATTCCTCTTTCATTTCCGATGGTTGACGACGGGGTTAACGGTGAGTCGTGTCGGCGGCAACACGTGCTTGGCGATCAGACTCTTTCGATGAATTATCGACCTTCTCCGGATCGAGGGTCAGGTAGAGGGTTGCCGGCGTACCCAACGCTACCGATCCGCCATGGTTCGGTGTCTGGCGATAAATGCGGGCGTCGCTCAAAGTGACCTCGGTCACACCCTCCCCGTACACCACCCGGCCCACGTTCAGGCCCACTTCCCACAAGCGGCTGCGGGCCTCGGCCAACGGAAAACCGATCACTTTCGGGATGCGTATCGCCGCCGCACCTTCGCTCCGGCCCACCACCAGGGTGATGCCGCTGCCGGTCGGGGCTTCGAGGTGGCTCGCTTGGACGACCGGCCGGCCGTCATAGCGCTGTTCAAGCACATTATTCGTTGCCAAATCAGGAACATAGATCAATTCTTTGATCGTGAAACCAGCCACTTCGAGGTTATTCTTGGCTTGCCGCAGCGAGTACCCCGTCACATAGGGAATCTCAGCCGTCTTCGGCCTAAATGAATTGATAGTTAAGAATATACGGCGTCCGGACTTGACCTGCGAACCGGGCGACGGGTTTTGTTCGAGCACCGTTCCCCCGGTGCGGGCCGGAAGGTAAAGCGAGTCGTTGATCTCAAGTTTGAGGCTTTCTTTGCGGGCGATTTTCTGCGCCTCGGCCAACGGCATCCCGTTGAAGTCGGGTACGGCGATCGCCTGTCCGTGGCGAGTGACGAAATTGAGGATCATGCCGGTCAGAAAGACCATGACGATCAAGGTGCAGACGGCCAACACGGCGTTGCGCAGGAACAGATTTGTGCGGATTATTCTCCAGATTCCCATTTCAAACGTTTTTCAGGGGCAAAAATAGCAATTTATTCCGGAATCCCCCTGCGCGAGCGGCGACCGTCCTCTTTCTTCTGCCGATGGCCGGCTTTATTTTGTCACTACCGGCCGATAAAACGTGTCGCGTTCAACGGCCCGATAACCTGCCGCCTCGATCCAACGCCGCATTTCGTCGACCGTAAGGGCCGGATTCCTATCGTCGGCCCCGGCCATCGAATAGATCCTGGTCGTGTCGTCGATTGTACCGTCGATGTCATCGGCCCCGAACGCAAGGGCAAGCTGCGTAGTCGTCTTGCCATACATCGGCCAATAGGCCTTGATGTGCGGAAAATTATCGAGGTAGATGCGCGAGAGGGCCAACGTGCGCAGATCGTCCGTGATACTCGTTTCGCCCAATTCGGAAAGGGCGTTGTTGCGCCTGCGGAATTTGAGCGGGATGAAGGCGTTGAAGCCCCCCGTTTCGTCCTGCGACCGGCGCAGGCGGTCGAGATGGTCGATGCGTTGTGCCTGCGTTTCGATGTGGCCGTATAACATGGTCGCATTGGATGATATGCCCAGCCGGTGAGCCGTCCGGTGCAGGGACAACCATTCGTCTGTCGTACATTTTTCCGGGCAAATTTTTTGTCTCACCTCCTCGTCAAAGATCTCGGCCCCGCCACCGGGTATCGCCGCCATCCCGGCCGTTTTCAGTCGTTGCAATCCGTTTTCGAGCGAAACGCCCGCGCGACGGATCATTTCGTGGAGCTCGACCGCCGAAAAGGCCTTAACGATCACATCGGGCAATTCGCGCTTGATCCCTTCGATCATTCGCACGTAATAGTCGAGCCCGTGGTCGGGATGCACGCCGCCCACCACATGCACCTCGGTCACTCCGCGGCCCTGATAGGCGTGGCACGTTTCGAAAATTTCTTCCAACGGACGGTCCCATGCGCCGGGCGAGTGGGCCGGTTGGCGGTAAGAACAGAAACGGCAGTTGAAAATACAGATATTGCTCGGTTCGACATGGAAATTGCGGTTGTAAAAAACGTCGCGCCCGCTCTTGCGCTCTTTGACCTGTACGGCCAGACCGCCCAACAGGGCCAATGGCGCATGTTCGTAAAGCGCCAACGCTTCGTCCGGGGCAATGCGTTCACCCGCTTCGATTTTCCGGATCACGGATTCAAGCCCTTCTGGAGCCGATCGCTGAAAGATGCTGTCGATCATTGAAAAATCACTTTACCCAGTTCTTCGACCCGGTTGACGTAAACCTCTTCGACCTTGTGTTTTGTCTTTTCGAGCGCTTTGCGGGCATAGCCCGACACGACAATTCGTTTAAACCCGAGCCGGGCCGCCTCGGCTACTCGTTGTTCGGTGCGCGAAGCCGGGCGTACCTCGCCCGAAAGTCCGATCTCGCCCGCAAAACAAGCTTTTTCAGAGATCGGCCGGTCCAACATCGACGAAAGGATCGAGGCCACCACGGCCAAGTCCATCCCCGGGTCGGCAATCTTGAAGCCGCCGGCAAAATTGAGAAAAACGTCCTTCGAATACATCTTGAAATTCATCCGCTTTTCGAGCACGGCGAGCAACATGTTCAGGCGCTTGACGTCGAAACCGGTGGTCGAACGTTGGGGAGTGCCATAAGCGGCGGTGCTCACCAACGCCTGCGTTTCGATCAGGTAAGGCCGTGCGCCGTCCATCGACGCGCCGACCGTCACTCCGCTCAACGGTTCGTCGTAGTGCGACAGCAAAATCTCCGACGGATTTTCGACTTCGACCAATCCCTCGCTCCTCATTTCGAACACACCGATCTCGGACGTCGCTCCGAAACGGTTTTTGATACAGCGCAACACGCGGAAAATGTTGTTGTTATCACCTTCGAACTGCATCACCACGTCGACGATATGTTCAAGCACCTTGGGCCCGGCGATCACGCCGTCCTTGGTGATGTGACCGATCAGGATGATCGAGGTGGTCGTTTCCTTGGCGTATTTGAGCAACAGGGCGGCACACTCGCGGATCTGCGACACGCTGCCCGGTGACGAGTCGATCGTTTGGCTGTAAATGGTTTGGATCGAGTCGATCACCACCACGTCGGGAGCCGCCTGTCCGATCTGGGTCAGGATTTCGCCCAGATCGGTTTCGGCATAGACGAGGCAATTGTCATTACCGTTGTCGACCCCGAGGCGTTCGGCGCGCAGTTTTATCTGTTGGGGCGACTCTTCGCCCGACACATAAAGCGTTTTCAATTCCTTGGCCCTTAACGCTATCTGCAGGCTTAAGGTAGATTTCCCAATGCCCGGTTCCCCCCCTAACAGGATCAACGATCCGGGAACCATCCCGCCGCCGAGGACGCGATTGACTTCGGCGCTGCACAGATCGACGCGGCTATGACGGATATGTTCGACGCGGCCTACCGGCTGTGGCACATTGCGCTCCGATGCCGGGCGGAATGAGGTGCCGTTGCGGGTTTCGCGGGCAATAATCTCTTCCACAAAGGTGTTCCATGCGCCGCACGAGGGGCATTTGCCCACCCACTTGGGCGACTCCTGCCCGCAATTGCTGCAGAAATATGCTTTTTTGATTTTAGCCATACTCGTGTCCTGTAATTAATCAGCCGAGGGCTTGGTGAATGGCTGCCAGAAATTCGTCGACCTCGGCTGCGGTCGTATCAAACGAAGTCATCCAACGCACTTCGTCGCGCGTCTCGTCCCACACATAGACGGAATAATCGCGTAACAACCGCTCGATCGCCTCTCGCGGCAAAAGGGCAAAAACACCATTGACCTGCGTCGGCTGAGTTAATTCGACACCCTCAATCTGCGATACCCCCTCGGCCAATCGACGGGCCAACGCATTCGAGTGCGTCGCCAACTTCAACCAAAGCCCATCGGTCAGGTAGGCTTCGAACTGCGCCGACACAAAACGCATTTTCGAGGCCAATTGCATCGCCTGTTTGCGTTCGTACATCGCATTCCCGGAAAGCATCGGGTCGAGGAAAAGTACCGCCTCGCCCAACATCAGTCCATTTTTCGTACCACCAAACGACAACGCGTCGACCCCGGTATCCACGATCATCTCGCGCGGCGAAACATCCAAAGCTGCTACCGCATTGCCGAAGCGCGCTCCATCGACATGGAGGTACATCCCGTACTTGTGGGCCAAGTCGGCCAACGCACGGATTTCGTCGACCGTATAGAGCGTCCCCAATTCCGTGGGCTGCGAGATCGAGATCACCCGCGGTTGGGAATGATGTGGAAAACCGAAGCCCTGCAACCGGGGCAGCACCAACTCGGGTGTCAACTTGCCGTCCGGCGCAGCCACGGGCAGCAATTTACAGCCCACCTGCCGCTCAGGTGCGCCGCATTCATCGGTCCAAATGTGGGCCGTCGCCGCACACACCGCCGCCTCGTAACTGCGGGTAAGCGTTTTCAGCGCCAACACATTGGCCCCCGTACCGTTAAACACAAAATAGACGTCGGCCATCTCGCCGAACATCTCTTTCAGTAGGCCCACAGCCCGTTGGGTCGCCGGATCGTCGCCGTAAGCCACCGCATGAGCGGTGTTGACCGCCGCAATCGCACCCAGTATGGCGGGATGGATCCCCGAATGGTTATCACTTCCAAAACTTTTCATCGCCAATATATCTCCCTGCATTCGGAGTTTTTTATTTCGTTGCAGCAAAGATAGCTAAAATCTTACTGAATAATTCCCTGTGATACAAAAGCCCGTCTCCCGTCAATAACAAAAGGGCCGTCCTAAACGGACCACCCTTTTATCCGGTCCCGACATCGCCGGGAAAATATTCGAAAAATTATTCCTTTTCGACCCCTTCTTCAACAGCAGGAGCTTCAGCGGCCGAAGCCTTCTCCATAGCCGGGGCAACTTCAACAGCAACTTCATCCACAACAGAAACTTCGGCAACGGGCGCTTCTTCCACGGCGGGAGCGGCTTCAGCCTTGGCGGCCTTGGTTTTCGAAGCTGCCTTGGGAGCGAGTTCTGCTTTCGACGCGGCTTCCGCACCTTCCTTTTTGGCACCGCTTCGGCTACGGCGAGTCTTGGCCTTGCCTTCGTCCTTCTTGCCAACGGTGTAGGTGGCGTTGAAGTCGACCAACTCGATGAAGCACATTTCGGCACCGTCGCCCAGACGGAACCCGGTCTTCAGAATACGGACGTAGCCTCCCGGACGGTCGGCGATTTTCGGTGCCACTTCGTGGAAGAGTTCGGTCACCGCGTGTTTGTCCTTCAGCGAACTGAAGACCATACGGCGTGAGTGGGTCGTGTCCTCCTTCGACTTGGTGATCAGCGGCTCGACGTAAATACGCAACGCTTTGGCCTTGGCCACGGTGGTGTTGATCTTCTTGTGGAGGATCAACGAAGAGGCCATGTTGGCCAACATCGC